>NZ_VOYQ01000012.1:0-75674 GCF_013420195.1 Acinetobacter sp. YH01024 | reverse complement strand
ATGGAGAAATCTAATCGGTATGTTATACCTGAGAGAAGAGTGAGGAGTTATCCAAGGGTTGTAAAAGGAAAACCTCAAAAATACCCAAGAAAAAGCCAGTCAATCTCTTAACTGACTGGCATTACTGTTTGGACAGGGCTTTTTTTTATCCATTATTCATACTGCATATTCGAAAAATTTCATTCAAATCCTTCGCTATGACAAGACTCAAGACAACAGCTACAACTATGGATTGGATAACTATTTCAAATTCGACATCAAGATCAATAATAACCCATAAGAAAGTCTTACAAAATTTGAATGCTATTACTTGAAATATCGCCCTCTATCCCACATATATAGTAGAGAGATATACGCGCTGTATGTTTCTTTATTGGTTCCAATCACGTCTAAAAGCGTGATGATCATTGGAACAAGATGGTCATCTACATCTCCAGGTAGATGACCTTTTATCGCAGTCCACAGGCTTTCGGGGCTGCGTTTTTTATGTCATGTTTTTAAAGACATGCTATTTCAAATTTAAGATGGTTTTCACCAAACCATCAATCACTTGAGCCATTTTGTCTAAGTTTAATTTATCCAGGGTATCTTGCTCAGTGTGATAGTGCTTATTACGATAAAATGCCGTATCAGTGATCATCATCGCCGGCATATCAAATTGCCAATAATTCATATGATCTGAAAAATCCACACCCTGAATAAATGAGGGTGAAATCAAGCGTTCACATTGCAACTGCTTCAAAGACTCCATCGCCGCACAATACGATGAGGTTAAGTCACGAGACTGAATGTTCCCCACCGATGCAATAAAATTTGTATGCGATGGATAAATCCACTTCAGCCCAACTGGATATTCTTGGGTGACTTTGGGATCAAAATAACCAATCATTTCTAGAATATATACACCTGAAATTTTATCTTTTTCCTTTGCTACCGATTTTGCGTGAATAAAACTGCCCATCGACTCTGTTCTAAAATATGGCGGTTCTTCGAGGGTATAAAATACAAACTCAATATTTTGTTTTAAACGCGCTTTTTCAGCCGAAAGAATCCGTGCAGCTTCGAGTACACCTGCAACACCGGAGGCATTATCATCAGCGCCATGCTGCTCCTCAAATACATCGTAATGCGCGCCAATGATCACTCGATTGCTATGCCCTGCATTTAAGGGACAGACTACATTACGGTATGGTTGGCTATTGACGGTATAGGTTTGAAAACGACAATTCACACCAAATAAACGCATCTGCTCACGAATCCAAGCAGACACGCGATTTAACTCTTGTATGTTCTTATAGTTACGATATTCAGCTTCATTACCAATAATTTGTTCTAAATAGACTTTTAAATTATCCGGTTCAGCGGTTCTAATATTGTTGGCATACGCCGAAAATGAACACCATGCAAAAATTGAAAGCATTGCTGCCTGCTTGAGCAAAAATAATTTACCGTCCTGCCATGTTTTTTTCATTGTTATTATTCCAATTTTCATCTTTGATCTAATCTGTTTATGCTGCGTATTTAAACAGCAAGCAGAACACGATTTCAATTGCAAATTGTGTCTGAACATACAAAGCTCAAGCGAACCGTTATAATGCTCTTTTGTATACTTTCAGGCGCTGTATGAAAATTCGTATTCTGACAATCGGTCAAAAAATGCCAGCATGGGTTCTGACGGGTTTTGAAGATTATTTCAAACGTATTCAGCCATTTGTTCAAACGCAAATCATTGAATTACCTATGGCTAAACGTGGCAAGAACGACTCTGAAGCCGATATTTTAAAATACCGTCAAATTGAAGGTGACAGCATTTTAAATGCCATGAAATCGAATGAAGTGTTGATCGCCTTAGAAGTCGGTGGTCGAGAGTTCAGTACCGAAAAACTGGCTGAAACCATGAAAGGCTGGATGCTTGAAGGCAATGATGTGGTTTTAGCCATTGGTGGGCCAGATGGACATTCTGAAGCGGTACGCAAAGCTGCAGCATGGCATTGGTCTTTGTCTAAACTGACTTTGCCGCATCCAATGGTTCGTGTCATGCTCATCGAACAGCTATACCGTGCAATGAGTATTAACCATAATCACCCTTACCATCGTGCGGGTTAATCCGAACTAACATCCAGCGTATACAGCAGTTACAGCGTTGCAACAATGAAACAAACCGTTGAAATTATCCGAATTGTTACGCTGAATAATATAGTGCATGATCATCATATTCCTTTAAACAACCAACGGCGACCACGATGAATTTACAAACACTTCCAGGTTTATTTATTTCCCATGGCTCACCTATGCTTGCTATCAATCCTGAGCAAGTCGGTCCCGCGTTGGAACGTTTAAGCCTGAATCTTCCAAAACCAGAAGCCATTATTATCATGTCCGCGCATTGGGAAAGTAACGCACTAGAAGTAAGTACAAGTGCCCGTCCTGAAACTTGGCATGACTTCCGTGGCTTCCCTGCGGAACTTTATGATATCCGCTATCCTGCACCGGGTAATCCAGAGCTCGCAGAAGAAATTCTCCATTTGCTTGCCAATGCAGGATTATCGGCACATGCCAACAGCACTCGTCCACGTGATCATGGCGTTTGGATGCCGTTATTGCATATGTATCCTGATGCCGACATTCCTGTAATTGAAATATCACTGCCGATGACCATGTCTGCGCAAGAGATCTATAAAATTGGACAAACGCTTGCACCTTTACGTGACAAGCAAATCCTGTTGATTGGATCGGGCAGTATTACTCATAACTTACGTGAATTGGCTTGGGATGGACGTGCAGCAGCCGTGCCTGAGTGGGCGTCTACATTCCGTAATTTTGTGGTCAATAAGCTCACTCATCAAGATTTTGATGCAGTTCTCGACTGGCAAAATATCCCGTTTGTACAACGCAACCATCCGACCATTGAACATTTTGCACCCATCTTCTTTGCGATGGGTGCAGGCCCCCGCTTCTCTATTGTTCACAGTAGCTTTAGTATGGGTTCGCTGGGTATGGATATTTATCGTTTTGATTAAACGTGAATAAAACGAGATAGCTTGACTTATTCATAATTTATATTAATAAGTTAACAAATTATTATTTATGGATACATTTTGCTACTTATTTGAGCTGAATGTATTCATATTTTTTTAAAATGAATGGGTTATGCTACAGGCTGAAATTCACTTAGAACAGTTAGCGTAATGAAATTAAAATATTTAGCGATCGTCCTCTTCCCTTTAGCCCTTGCAGCATGTCAATCAAGCGATATCCAAAAAGCTGGAGATTTAGCCGTGAGCGTATTACAACAACAAAATGCTGATAAAACTTTAGCTTCATATCAATGGAGCACCACCACTGAAAATGCACCAAAACCTTTAGTTTTAAATTTTCTAGAAAATGGCACTTTGGGTATTTCAACCAGCTGTAATAGCATGTCAACCCAATGGAAAGTGGAACACAATACACTTGTAACAGGCAACATTGCATCTACCATGATGGCGTGTCCTGATAATGCGATGAAACAAGAAGGACTTGCATCTTCACTCTTGAGTGACCGTAAAGCACCTTTTGTTTTAAATACCACAGATCCACAAAATCCAACGTTAACCATTATCTCTGCAACAGGTGAAAAACTGGTTTTCACTGGAAAATTAACACCTGAAACCCAGTACAACTCACAAGGCGAAACAATTTTCCTTGAAGTCAGCCCTGAAACCAAACAATGTACAGGTGTTGCTCCACAAACTTGCTTACAAGTACGTGAAGTGAAGTACGATGAAAAAGGCTTAAAAACACAAGTTGATAAAGACTGGACTTTATTTTACGATCAAATTGAAGGCTTTAAGCACACTCCTGCAGAACGCCAAATTATTCGCGTAAAACGTTTTGAACGTAAAAACCCTGCTGCTGACCAATCAAAATATGCCTATATTTTTGATATGTCAGTCGAACGTGAAGCCGTAAAAGGTACGTTGTAAGTTACAGCCGATAAAAAACCGAGGTCATCGCCTCGGTTTTTTTATATCTTCACAACTGCAAACGCTAATCAGCCGTGCAAAGTTTTCAAATCACGATGTACTGTTCAGCCAATGCTTTAGCGATGTAAATTTAAAGCTACTACAAAAGCAAAATGCCCTGCCTGAATTCATCCTGAAGAATCGCAATCAACAGACCTATATTTTTAAAGGCATACAGCGAATTACTGATTTACATGATTTTGAAGCAGAACAATTAACTCAAAAGAATCGGGTCTCGTAAAGAATAACGCTCCCCCCAAACCACACTCAAATTAACGATGGCAGTATGACATTCTTAGTGGCCGTAATTACATTGGCCACAATTATGATGTAGAAAAGCATACTTTGCGTTTTATAGGAGATGTAGGGAGTACACTGAAGTTCAGCACACAGTTACATCGGTCAGGGCTTCATTTTTAAACGTTTGCTCGACCAACCCTTAAATTTTCACTTCAGTGTTATGGATAGCGAAATCCAACTTACCCTGATGAGCACTAATTAACAATCCAATATATTCCAAACCATTAAGCCATAAAAAAACCGAGGCTTGAGCCTCGGTTTTCAGTTCAACTTACGGAGAACTTAGTAAACGCCTTGAGCAAGCATTGCGTCAGCAACTTTTACGAAGCCTGCAATGTTCGCACCGTTTACATAGTTCACAGTACCATCTTCTTCAGTACCGTATTTCACGCAGTTGCGGTGAATTTCTTTCATGATCGCGTGTAGACGCTCGTCAACTTCTTCGAAAGTCCAACCCAAACGAATTGCGTTTTGAGACATTTCAAGACCAGAAGTTGCAACACCACCCGCATTAGATGCTTTACCTGGTGCATAAAGAATTTTCGCTTCAACGAATTTCTCAACTGCAGCCAAAGTAGATGGCATGTTTGCGCCTTCAGCAACACAGATTACGCCATTAGCAAGAAGAGCTTCAGCATCAGCTTCATCTAATTCATTTTGAGTTGCACATGGCAGCGCGATATCACATTTGATTGACCAAGGGCGTTGACCTTCTAAATATTCAAAACCGTGCTTAGATGCAAATTCAGAAATACGGCCACGCTTAACGTTTTTCAATTCCATTACTTCAGCAAGAAGTTCAGTTGTGAAACCGTCTTTCACGTATACAGTACCAGCTGAGTCAGAAAGTGAAACCACTTTCGCACCTAAGTACATTGCTTTTTCAGCAGCGTATTGTGCAACGTTACCAGAACCCGAAATCGTTACAACTTTATCTTTAAAGCTATCGCCACGAGTTTTTAGCATTTCCTCAGCGAAATACACAGTACCGTAACCAGTTGCTTCAGGACGCGCAAGTGAACCACCGAAAGTTAAACCTTTACCAGTGAACACACATGCTGTGTCATTGCTTAATTTTTTCATCATACCAGCCATGTAGCCCACTTCACGGCCACCTACACCGATGTCACCCGCAGGGATGTCAGTGTTAGAACCAAGATGACGGTATAATTCGATCATTAATGCTTGGCAGAAACGCATGATTTCGCCTTCAGATTTACCTTTAGGGTCAAAATCTGAACCACCTTTACCACCACCCATAGGAAGTGTAGTTAAAGCATTTTTGAAAGTTTGTTCAAAACCTAAGAATTTAAGAATTGAAAGGTTCACTGATGGGTGGAAACGCATACCACCTTTGAATGGACCAATTGCTGAGTTGTATTGAACACGGAAAGCACGGTTAACTTGAGTTTGACCTTTGTCATCTACCCATGAAACACGGAACTGAATTGCACGCTCAGGCTCAACAAGACGTTCTAGCAAACCGTAGTCAGCATATTGTGGGTTCTTTTCGATGAATGGCCAAAGGCTCGTCATCACTTCTTCAACAGCTTGAAGAAATTCAGGTTGATGTTCATCACGTGTTTTAACGTAGTCTAGGAAGTCGTTAAGGCTGTTATATTTCAACACTTAATCCTCAGCAGATGTATGGATCAAAATTGATCACAATTTTGATCAAAGATATATTTTGGCGCAAAATATTAAATATCTTTTGTAACTAATCAGCAATAGTTTTTTTAAAAAATCTTTAAATTCTTTAAAGAACAGCGATTTAAATTGATTACTCAGATATTTTAGTTATAAATATTATTACTTTTAGGAATATTTTAATGAATTATTTTGCTCATTTATGATGCATCTATAGACCCATTTTTGCGCACAGCAATTCATACTGAAACATGCTAGAATTCAACGTCCTCTTTGGTTTTTCTCTGCCTTCATTTGTACTCGCGACTACCCATGACTTCTGAAATTTCCCTCATCCAACAAATTGATGCCCTATTGCCACAAACTCAATGTGGACTTTGTGGACACCGAGACGGCTGCTTACCCTATGCCAAAGCCATCAGTGAAGGAGAAGAAGCCAATAAATGTATACCCGGTGGTCAACCTGTGGCAGATTCACTAGCAGCGTTATTAAATCGTCCACACTTAACAGCAGAAGCCAGTGTTTGGCCCATCCAAAGTGATGGGCGCCCGCAACGGGTCAAAGCCGTGATTCGTGAGGATGAATGCATTGGTTGTACCAAATGTATCAGTGCCTGCCCTGTTGATGCCATTATTGGCTCAGGCAAATTGATGCATACGGTCTTGACGGATTTATGTACGGGCTGCGAACTCTGCATCCCACCGTGTCCAGTGGATTGTATCGACCTTGTCGAAGAGCTTGATCAAGTGCCATCTGAACCTGTTCGAATCGCAGAACAGAATGATTTACGTCGCCGCTACTATGCACATATTCAGCGTGAGGAAAAGCGCCGAATTCATCGTAAAGGCCCTATTGTACGCGCAGAAATTGATACGGAACTTTTTGCCCAATTTTCGACCCAGACAGACTCAGTACCGGTCATTGAAGTCGTGGAAAAACCTGCTACGCCAGTCGTTCAACTCGATGCAAAAACCACCATTGAACTTGCAAAAATTCGTACACAAATTAAGAAATTAGAAAAACAACTGAGTGTTCGAGACGATGCAAAAAAACGTGAGTTACTCCATACCCTCACGCAACAATTAACACAACTGCAAGGGGCTTAATCATGGCTGTTAAAAACATGACTAAGAAGCAAATTCAAACTTTTTTTGAACGCTTACGTGAGCAACGCCCCAACCCGAAAACTGAACTCAATTATAGTAGTCCATTTGAACTTTTAGTGGCTGTTACCCTATCTGCTCAGGCCACAGATGTCAGTGTCAACAAAGCCACAGATAAACTTTTTCCAGTAGCAAATACTCCTGAAGCTATTTATGCGTTAGGTGTTGACGGACTGAAGGAATATATCAAGACCATTGGCCTGTATAACTCAAAAGCGGAAAATGTCATTAAAGCCTGCAAGATTCTCATTGAGAAGCACAACAGCATCGTTCCGAATAATCGTGCAGATTTGGAAGCCTTACCTGGTGTCGGTCGTAAAACTGCAAATGTGGTGCTGAATACTGCTTTTGGACAACCGACCATGGCAGTCGATACGCATATTTTTCGTTTAGGTAATCGTACAGGATTGGCTGTCGGCAAAAATGTTTTGGAAGTCGAACACCGACTCGTCAAAGTCATCCCCAAAGAGTTTATTGTTGATTCACATCATTGGCTGATTTTACATGGACGCTATTGCTGCATTGCCCGCAAACCCAAATGTGATGAATGTATCGTGTCTGATGTATGTAATTGGCCTGACCGTTTTGACTTTGGCGCATTAAGACCGATTAAAACCACCCAAATTGAAGATTAATCTCTTCAATTTCGGGGTAGATGGAATTTGTAAGAATCAATTGATCGAGTTGATGCTTAATTTTTATCTTGTTCTTTTTGTTTTTTATCAAGCTCTTGCTGCAGCTTTGGATGTAAGCGATATTGCTTCGGGCTCAGTTTAGCTTGCTCTGCTTCTTCCACTTGCACCTTACGCAACATTTTAAAGCTGACAAATAATAAGCCCAATAACACCGCTACAGCGATGATGACCATTATAACCAAAGCAAATTTCATAACAGATTCGCCCTAAAAGCCACATAAAAAAAGAGTCCCACTATGCAGTAGGACTCTTTGAATGTCAAAAATTCAAAAAAGCTGAATTATTTAGACTGATCTAAAATCGCGAACAAATCAGTTTGAACTTGATCGATTGGACGAAGACCATTTAATTTGTCATAAGTCGGTGCGTTTTCGCCAGAAGCTGCACGACCTTGGTAAAAACCAACCAATTGCTCAGTTTCAGCGTGGTAAGAACCTAAACGCTTACGAATTGTTGCTTCTTGGTCATCCGGACGTTGAACAAGGTCTTCACCAGTTTCGTCATCTTTACCTTCCACTTTTGGCGGGTTGTAAATGGTGTGATATACACGACCAGATGCTGGGTGTTGACGACGACCAGATAAACGTTGAACGATTTCTTCGTCAGGTACATCGATTTCAATTACGTGATCGATGCTGATACCTTCGTTTTCAAGCGCTTCAGCTTGTGGAATCGTACGCGGGAAACCGTCGAAAATGCAGCCGTTGACACAGTCAGGTTGAGCAATGCGTTCTTTTACAAGACCAATAATAAGCTCATCAGATACAAGGCCGCCATTATCCATGACGCTTTTAGCTTGTAGACCTAATTCAGTACCTTCACGAATCGCAGCACGGAGCATATCACCGGTTGAAATTTGTGGGATATCGTAGCGCTTACAGATCAACTGAGCTTGTGTCCCTTTACCTGCTCCAGGTGGTCCGAGTAATATAATGCGCATAAAAAAACATCCTCATTTTAAACATTGTATATGACGCTATGTAGTGATCTAAACCCAAGATTCAGATCATCTTCCAGCATCTAATTATAAGAAAGCCACAAACAAATGTATTGTACCCGCGATAAAACCGGTTACACCACCCAAGACAATTAAAATCCATTCGTCTTCCTGAAATGCAGGACGTAATAGATTTTGAAATTCTTTCGGTGTTAGCTCACGAATACGGTCTCTAAACATTTGAAAGATTTTCTGTGCACGGCTCGCATTAAACGCAGGGTCGCATACAGGCACCATCGTAATTTCAATTGAGCGATCGATCAAGTCTGTCTTGAGTTTTGCGTACTCTTTTGGACCTAAAGACAACTGTAATGAGGTACGAACCAGTGGAGATTCCATAATTTCATTAATATGACGTTTCACAATGCGACGGGTCTTATCTTTCTTCCCGCCATACATCATTTCGGTCATGATGGATTTTAACGTAATTAGGTCTTCTGTGACTACACTTGCGAATACATCCGAAACTTCTTCTTGGCGTTTCATAAACGCCCCTTGAACATTGTACGTTCCAATACGTGGAATCACAGGTTTAATCCAAGGGAATTTACGATCTTTAGTTAATTCAAACAATTGCAAATACTTAACAGGGTGCGGCTCAATGGGATTAAATACCATCCAGATGGCAATCCAGTTGGTCAAAAATCCCCAGATTGCTGCCCAAAATGGAACCGTCCAATGCCAAGGCACCACAAACCAAACGATCATTTGGAAGATACCAAAGAACATCCCAATCAAGGCACTGATATGCCAAATAAAGTTAATTTCTTTTTGGCCAACTTTAAGGAACATCCGCACCATCAAGAGACGATCCGCTTCCATTTGACTCACCACCATTTCACGCATGTCAACAAGTGACTCTACGTTCATGGTCAGTTCGGTCACGAGTTCTTTTAAGGTATTTGGCAGCTGTTTGTGTGCTTGGGCATAAATACGACGTTTAATCGAATACGGTAGGTTTTCCCAAAGCACCGCATTTCGGTCTAGCATGACTTCATCAATCAAATGTTCAAGCTCAAAGCCAACTTGTTCACCAATGATGCGCGCCATATCCTCAGGATCCATTGCATCCAAAAACTCACGCAAGGAACCCAATTTAGACAATGTATTATCCGTAATAATGCCAGAAATACGTCCAGCTTTTCTTGGCACAATCCCCTGCCATCCCACGGGTAATGGACCTAAATGGAATCCCCAGAAAGTAATCGGGTAAAACACCATTTTCAGTGCCATCCAAACGTGTGCCCAGGTAACGAATGCGGTAACGGGGATAATACTCAGCACAGCCCAAAAATCGGGACGTTGCAAAAAGGTTTGCCACAATTCGTTAACGTACTCAAGCATGCATAACTTCCATATTTAATTTTATTCAGTGAGTGCGGTTATAAAATAAAGTTGATTATTTTCACTACAAACCAAAACTTAAAGTATATGAGATTTGTAGTCTCGGTTCGGTTTCCACAATCACATTACCTGATTTGTCTTCTAATTTTTCACCCGCACCCAAGCCTACACTAAACGTACTAATACGCTCGGCACTCAACATCACATAAGCAAGATCGATACCACCACCTAAACGCGCTTCATCTTCACCATCTACTTTCTTGGAGTCGATGTGGCCCGCATAAGCTCCGATATAATAACCATTTTTATCTTTGCCAGTGAAATGAACGGGGTAACGAAAGCCGACTTGCCCACCAGGTGTTTTATCATCGTTCAAGAAAACACCAGCTTTTGCATAGGCAATGCCATATGGGTTTACCCACTCACCATTCACGTGAATAATTTTTTGAGTAAAACCTGCTCCAACATTCCATGGTTGATAACCCTTACCTGTTAACTTTGCCTCAGGTAAAAATGAATTGTCATTGGCATGTGCGATGCTTCCGAGCATCATAAATGCAAGCAATGGATATAATTTATTCATTGTTTTCACAAACTTCCTTAGTATTATTTTTTGGAATATTCCTTTTTTATACGTTTCGACTTTAGCAGAATAATATGAACTGTTATACACAAAGCCCCATATTTTTCATGTCTGCAAAGTCAAAATATAGACTGCAATCACAGCAGAGTCTTTTTTATTTATCAAAAAAATGTCAGTTGCGCTAGAATATGCCTCTTCCGTTATTTTAGCTCTCAGTCTTTAAGTCGATCGCGTATGAAGCAGCATTATCCTTTAAAAAATGTCCAGCAAGAAAAGCGGATTTATCGTAATCGCGTGGTGATTTCGATAGGGATTGTCTCCTTCTTTATGCTGTTGCTTGTGGCACGATATGCATATTTGCAAATCAAAAGTTATGAGACCTTTTCGACTGCTGCCGATCAAAACCGAATTCGATTGCAACCGCTTGCACCTTCTCGTGGTTATATCTATGACCGTAATGGTGTGTTATTAGCGGATAATTATCCAGTTTTCTCGGCAACCATGAGCCGTGCGGATGTTGAAGACATTGATGATACGGTAGAGCGCCTAACGCCTCTGTTAGAACTGACTGATGAAGACATCGAACGTTTCAAAAGTCGGATTAAAACCTCTAAAAAGACTGAACGCGTTTCGATTAAACTGAATTTAAATGAAAATGATATCGCCCGTTTTAGTGAGGTGAAATATCAATTCCCGGGTGTCAATATAGAGACCCAAATGACTCGCTACTATCCACATGGTGAACTGTTTGCCCATGTGATTGGCTACGTAGGTCGTATTAATGACAAAGAACTAAAAACGATTGATAAAGATTTATACGCTGGCTCAAACCTGATCGGTAAAATTGGCGTTGAAAAATCATATGAAGAACTTTTACATGGTATGCCGGGCAATGAGTCGGTTGAAGCCGATGCCTTTGGTAATGTGTTACGACATCTAGGTCGTAAAGATCCGATTCGTGGTAATGACTTATATTTATCCCTAGATTATGGACTGCAAATGGTCGCTTCAGAGCAGCTTGCAGATCGACGTGGTGCAATTGTGGCGATTGACCCACGTACTGGGGAAATTCTTGCTCTTGTGTCCAGTCCTAGTTTTAACCCCAATTTATTTGTTACTGGCATTAGCAGCAAAGATTATTCTGAACTACGTGATAGCCTCGATCAGCCATTATATAACCGTGCTGTGCAAGGGGCTTATCCACCGGGTTCAACGATTAAGCCAATGTTTGGTCTAGGTGGTATTCATTATGGTCTAGTGGATTGGAGTACAGCCATTTCCGATCCGGGCTATTTCACGCTTCCGGGTGACAGCCATCGTTTCCGTGACCACAAAAAAACTGGTCATGGCTCAGTTAATTTACACAAAGCTCAAGTCATTTCCTGCGATACCTATTTCTATGTCTTGTCCTATCGTATGGGCATTGAAAAAATGAATACTTGGATGCGTCAGTTTGGCTTCGGTGAAAAAACCGGTGTAGATTTACCAAGTGAAAGTACGGGGCTATATCCAAATCCTGAATGGAAACTCCGCACACGGAAGTCCAACTGGCTCAAAGGTGAAACCATTTCTGTCAGTATTGGTCAGGGTGCATTTACTGCAACACCATTACAACTGGCGATGGCGACTGCCATTACTGCCAATCAAGGCTCTCATGTTACACCTCACGTTTTGCGTGAAAGTAAAGGCTCTAAAGTCCACAAAGTCCATAACGCCCCGAATGGTCGCATTCAATTTAATGGTAAGCCAGATGATTGGATCAAAATGCGTGATGCCATGATTGATGTGGTACAAACAGGGACAGGTCGTGGTATTCGTACCCCAATGTATCAAATCGCAGGTAAAACAGGAACTGCACAGGTTAAAAGTATTGCCCAAGGTAAACGTTATAACGAGTCCTTATTGACAGAGCGTCAACTTGACCATGGTTTATTTGTTGGTTTTGCCCCTGCGGAAAAACCTGAAATTGCCATTGCCGTCGTTTGGGAAAATGGTCGTCACGGTGGTTCTGCTGCTCAAATTGCGAAACCAATGTTTGACTACTGGTTATTAACACGTAAAAAGAATCCAATTCGTCCTGCTAGCCATCAAATTAGCGGTGGTCTCATGACTGCGGGTCTAAAACCAAGTGAGTTGCCAAGTGGCTCGAATATTTTATCAGCCGATCCAAATGCGAGCCCAACTGCACAGCAGAATAATAGTGCAACTCAACAACCGAATAGTGCAAATACAACACCTCGTGCTGCCAGTGCCGCACATGCAACCGATGAGGAATAATTCATGAAAAATCAATTAAGAATCATTGGGGGTGAATGGAAACGCCGTCAACTGCCTTTTGCCAATATTGATGGTTTACGTCCTACACCTGACCGTGTCCGCGAGACATTATTTAACTGGCTCATGTGGGATGTTCAAAATGCCAAAGTTCTCGACCTGTGTACAGGTTCAGGTGCTTTGTCGTTTGAAGCACTCTCACGTGGCGCAGCAGAAGCCGTTTTAATTGAACCTGATCGCACCCAAGCGAAGTTTCTCATGGACAATTTAGAACTTTTAAGAGTTAGCAAACAACGTGCGCAACTCAAAAACATGACGGCACAACAAGCCATTCCTAACTTGAAAGACCAATTTGATCTGATTTTCTTAGATCCACCATATAGTCTTGATTTATGGCAAGAACTTGCTGAATTGGTCGATCCGTGCATTGCAGACAATGGTTTAATTTATATCGAAGCTGATCGTGATCTTGCTCAGTTAAAACTCCCGAGCAGTTGGCAGCAAATCAAACAAACCAAAGCTGGGACGGTGTGTGCAGGCTTATATAAAAAGGCTTAATGTAAATGCACACAAAAAAGGACGTCAATGCGTCCTTTTTTATTACTTGAAAATCATTAAACCTGTGGTCGAAGTGGACGCTGGCTGTTAAATCCACCTGTGGTTTTAGCTTTATCCACGGGCGTTACTTTAGGACGTTGTTGCTGTGGTTTTTGCTGCTGGGGCTTACTTGTATTGGGTTTAGCTGGCGTCTGAGGCTTTGCGCTTGGACGATGCACATTTGACGGATGCTGAGATGAAGGTTTCTGTACATTCGGTTTATGCACATTCGGTTTATGAGTATCGTCTGGACGGCTATTCGAATTCGGTCGTGGTGAGTTTGGTCGATGTTGCGGGCTATTCACTCGACCATATGAACGGTCATAACGCTGTCCGTATGAACCACCATATTGACCTGAATAACCATATTGATTTGCATAGCCATATTGATTCGAATGGTATCGGCCATCATCAAATGGCGCCACGACACACCCTGTAAATGTAACTGCAACCACAGATAGCAAAGCAACTTGTTTAAGCATGTGTAGCACTCCTCTTTGATGAAGAGCATTTTCACCTCTTTGATGAAGAGCATTTTCACTTATCGAAATGAATTTAATTGGAAGTCTGTGTACATCTGCTGTATTTAAATATTCATGTTCTATTCATGATTTGATGTCCAATTTTGCTACATTTACTCAGTCAGCCACATTTATATAGAAAAATTCACTACAATAGCGCCACGTATTTCAAAGCTGTAATTTAATGACTTGGCTGATTTTTATTCTTGGTGCCATCTTTGCGGGATTCGTACAAGGATTAACAGGGTTTGCATTCGCCCTTATCGCAATGTCATTTTGGGTTTGGATACTTCCCCCGCAAATAGCAGCACCCTTGGTCGTCTGCGCTTCAGTTTATAGCCACTTCATCTCATTATCATCAGAACGTAAAAGCATTCCGATCAATAAAAATATCATTTATCCCTATTTAATTGCAGGAATTTTAGGTGTACCGCTCGGTACCTATTTATTAGACAGCATTAATCCAGATACATTTAAATTGGTTTTGGGCGCTTTTTTAATGTTTTGGTGCCCAATTTTATTTTTTAATCCTAAATTTTCATTCATCCAAAAATCAGGGAAATGGGCGGATTCTAGTATTGGATATATTGCTGGAATCTTGGGTGGTCTTGGAGGCTTTTGTGGTGCATTACCCTCTGCATGGCTCATGCTGAAAAATACACCCAAAGCAGAACAACGCTATATTTTGCGACATTTCAATTTAGCCATTCAGCTCGTTACACTCATCAGCTATCTGCTACAAGGGATCATCCATCGTGAACATCTGCCCTATTTAGCCGTGCTGTTGGTAATTATGGCTTTTCCAGTGATTTTTGGTGCCAAACTTTTTTATCGCATTTCAGAACGCCAATTTAAGCATATCGTGTTAGGGCTATTATTTTCTTCAGGCTGCTTTTTGGTAACGATGAGTATCTTAAGCTGATAACTCAAAACCTAAAGATATTTGTAGAAATTATTCTAGAAAAACCCCTTCTCAGTTAGATATTCACATCTTGTAACAATGACACAGTTCACATTTAAATAAAAATTAGCCAAATGGTAAAAAAGTAATTAATTTTTCTGACGAAAATTAATAGAATATTGCACCTCATAATTTTGCTTAAAATAAAACCATGAAAAAGTTCATCCTGCTTGCAGGTGTAACTCTGCTTAGCGGCTGTATGTTTGGCACGTCCAGCGAAATTAAAAAAGCTGAAAAACTACTCTCACATTTTCAATGCAATAATATTGAAAGTTCACATATGACTCATAGCTCGATTACAAGTTTTCATGAAGAAAAACTGGCATCAAGTAAACAAAAGGTCGTGTCATATATCGACAGCTATAAAGAAGGCGAAAAATTATTTCGTATCCCGCTCATCGATGTAGTTGATCAGCAATACATAATTTATAAGGCGGCATGTCAAAATCTGGGCGGTATCCATCCCGATTTTAATGATTAATTTCAATATAAAAATCTAAACAGAAGAATCTAAATAGAAGAATCTAAACATAAAAAAGGACAGCCGATGCTGTCCTTTTTTTTGGATTGTTGGATTAGTGATAGCGTGTATCGACACTGAATTTTTCAGGAAATTTGGCATGTATTTGCGCGTAAAAATCCATGATTTCAGCCATATCTTTTTCATAATCGCCTGTAGGATAAACAATTTTACCCACCCCAGTCTTTTTCTGCGCATAGTCCATATAGGCTAAAGCAATCGGCACACCCGCTTGCATAGCAACATGGTAAAAACCAGTTTTCCACTTCTCTTGTTTAGCGCGTGTCCCTTCAGGCGTTACCAACATGACTAATTTCGGATGTTGCTTAAATAAGTCAGCCATCAGCTCAACCATACTTTGACGTGCTTCACCATCTTGTTTTGGACGACGATTAATACCAATTCCGCCCATGGCACGTACAAAAGGCCCAAACGGGAATTTCATATAACTGTCTTTAATCGTGATACGAACATTTACCCCTAAAGCTTTCAGGGCAAGGCGTGCATAAAGTGCATCCCAATTACTGGTATGTGGCGCTGCAATCATGACACATTGGTCGATATTTAAATCCCAATGGTTATCAATTTGCCACCCCATTAAGTTCAGACTTTTTTCCGCTGTTTTTTCAAACACAATTTGCACCGACAGTTTTTTTCTATGCCGCAGAGTTTAACAACGCAAAATAATTATAAAAGCCTATATTGTTCAGTTATTCACCAATTAATATATAAATGTCCTTTAGCGTTCACTTTTAGGTAAATCACCAATATTTCACTATTTACGAATTTTTAAAAATCAAATGTCTGTTTTGATGTATTAACCAAACACACAATTGTTAACAAGAATAGGCTATTTTTCTTGAGCAATAAAAGCCACGCTTAGCATTATATTGGGTACGTACGGTGTATAAATCTCATGAAAAAACTAATGCTCGCTCTCTGTATGGTCAGTGCAACCTTAACGGCATGTTCAAAAACCAGCAATGAATCTGAAACTGCGACACCACCAGATAATAATGTCATTGCCAATACAGACGCAGCCTCAGAAAGTCCGATTGCCACAGGTGATAACACCGAAAATGCACTTGATTGGGCAGGTGAGTATAAAGGGATTCTACCTTGCCATGATTGCAAAGGAATTGAAACCGAACTTGAACTTAAACTTGATAAGAGCTATGAACTCAGCCAAGAGTTTTTAGGTAAAGCTGCGAACACTGAAAATAAAGTGAAAGGCAGTTTTAAGTTTTTGCCAGATCAACCTGGGATGATTCAACTTGATGCCGAGGGCGACAATCGAATTTATTTTGTAGGCGAAAACTTTATTGAGCTTCGTGGTGATAAAGGTGAAAAACTAGAAATGCCTGAAGTAAATCTTAAACTCACCAAAAAGCTTGATTAGTGTTTTATTTAACATTTGTAGTCATATGTTAGTCATAAAAAATCCCCGCAAAAGCGGGGATTTTTTGTTTAATCCAAATGTATTAACGGGTTAATTATTTTCCGCCAAATACATAAGAAAGACCTACACGACCACCAACTTCGCTACCACCAGCAACACCAATTGCAGCGCTAAGTGAAGTACGGCCATCACTATAATAGCGAGCACACCTGCAAAAATTGGACGTTCAATAAAAAATTTTGACAGCATAGAACAAGATCACTTTCTGGTGGCGATTGGGCTTAAACACGCAATATTTTTCTTCAAATTAACATAGGCGAGTGGATCTTCCGTGACTGAAAATCAAAAAATTATACTTTTTCACAAAAATATTGTTTTTTCTTCATTTTTTCTCACAGATTTAAGCCCTTAACCTCCTCATTTTAGGATATGCAGCGACTCAGCCATGTTTTTATACTTTGTCTATAAACAACGAGATGACAAGGAAATCATGATGAAAAAAACGTTAATTTGCTTAGCCTTAGCAGGTTTACTCAGTGCATGTGGCGGGTCAGACAATGATTCTGGTAGCAATCAGAATCCGCCACCTAGTTCAGCAACACAGATTGGTGTACTGACCGATGGCCCTGTAACTGGGGTTAAATATCTCAGAGCTTCGAGTTCAGGTGAAAGTATTGAAGGTATCACCAATGATAAAGGTGAGTTTGAATATGCTGAGGGTGATACTGTTCGCTTCTTTATTGGTGATGTGCAACTTGGTGAAGCCATTGAAGCTAAAGCACGTATTACCCCACTAGATTTGGCTGAAAGTGAAAATGCCCGTACCAACTTAATGGTATTTTTACAATCTTTAGATAGCGATGGCGACCATAGCAATGGAATTGAAATTACTGCAGACACTCAAACAGCCTTAACCGCTGTGAATATGAATTTCGAGCAAACACCCGCAGAGTTTTCAACTACGTTTGTCAATGAAGTGATCCCTAAAACCGATATCCCACTAGATCGAATCGTGACACCTGAAAAAGCTGCAGAAAACTTCCAAGCCACTTTCTATAAAGATATTGCAGGCACTTGGGAAATTGGGCGTACTGAAAGCACTGCTGTTATATTACATATTTTACCAGACGGACGTTATGCGCTAGGTGAAGCAGATGTAGCTGATGAAACAGGGAAGTCTGGTATCGAAACAGGACGACTAAATTGGAATGCTTTAACTTCAGCGCTGAGCCCTGTGATCTCAGTAGATACTAATGGAGACTACGGGCTTTCACATCCAGACAATGATGGTCATTACCGCCTAAGTTATAACGGTACAGATTTAGTGCTGACTGATGTAGGAAGTAATAGCACCTATATTTTAACTAAAGTCAAACAATCATCAGGTTTAGTCGGCACTTGGCAATTTAATCAAACTCATTTATTTGCTTTCTTTGACACAGGATTCTATTTCTTGTTAGACACTGAAGGCGATGATGATTGCGCTAACCCAGGTATTGAATATGGCAAATATTCAATGACAGCCAATACACTTGCCGCAACAGAAGTGTTATATGACACCAACGATTGCGGTGGCTTACAAGACTCTTGGGATGGCAGTAAAGTGAATGCAACTTACAGCATCTCAGGAACAAGCCTAACCTTGCATCCGCAAGGCGAAGACTCTGTTACCCTACAACGTAGTAACTAAACATATTCAAAAGCTGCCTAAGCCAAACTTAGGCAGCTTTAACCAATATGCTCAAAATGAATGGTACAACCCATTAATAAATGCATAAGTTCAATTTGCGAGTTGCATTGGGTTTTTTCATAAATATTTTTAAAATAAGTGCGCACCGAACTGAGGGTAATCCCGCAATGTTCCGCAATTTCTTCTAACTTATAACCATTCAACAACAACTCACACAACTCAAACTCACGTTTAGATAATTGATAAGCTTGCTGCAAATAGGCTTTAGACAAGGCATAGTGCTGATGTTTATCGGTCAGAAATACCGCAATTTGATGTTGTCCTGCATTTTGATGCTGCATATTTTTTAATTTAGAACAAGGTACGATAGTCAGCATTAATTGTTGTCCTTTCGCATCTGACAAAGACAATACACCGCCTACATCTGCGTTTAATGCCGACTGTCCCAACAACGCTGAATGTAATAATTGATCTAAATGACTTTGATCATAAGCATGGGTTTTTAATCGATTATACAAATCCAAATCTAAACATGAATCGTGTTCCAGCATGCTTTGAGCTAAAGGGTTTGAATAAGTCAAACTCAGCTGATGATCAAGCAAAATTACACCTGTTTTTAAATGATCGAGCACGCTATACAAACTTAAATTTTCTTGTTTAACCAAACTAAACTGACGATGGATTTGTAAAGCACGGCGTAAATGCACACCCAAATGCTTTAAAAAATCCAACTCTTTTTGTTGATACGGCGCTACATCTGGCGAACGGTGTAATCCCAAAACCGCCCAGCGATGTGAACCCTGATCGAGCAAAACAGCCGAGATATAACTAATTCCCGTCGGATTCAAACACCGTTCATAAAAGATATATTCATCACTTTCAGGGTTTTCCCCATAATGCGATAAATCCGAGCTCGCTACTTGGCCCACACCTAAATTTTCCCACAATACTCGGTGTAACTGCATGTCAATCACACGAATCCGCTCATCACGATAGGCATGCAAAGCTTCATCTGGAATATTGTGACTAAATAAAAAATCGTAACTTGGACTAAATTGATCTAAGGCAGTAAAAATGGCGGTTTTACTGTCTGTATATTGAACAATTTTTTCAATTACTTGCGGCCATAAATTCACATCTACAGCGGCATCATAAATACTGCCTATAATTTCGTGTTCTCGGTTATCCATTTTTATCCCCTTTATGCCTACTCCAATCTGCATTACATTTATTTAATCATTTGTTTTTCTTATTGTTCTAAAAAGAATAATGAGTTTTATTCACAAAAAAAGGAGTTTAAATACATATTACACATTTAATGTGTAAATAAAAAATAGCTAGGTGATTTTGTCTTTTCATGTGTGCAATCTCTACATTACAAAAACTACGCCATAAAAAAAACCCCGTATCTGACGATACGAGGTTTTTGAAGTTTGGGTACGCTGAGGTTTACATCATACCGCCCATACCACCCATGCCACCCATATCTGGCATTGCTGGCTTGTCTTCTGGGATTTCAGTGATCATACATTCAGTTGTAAGCATAAGACCTGCAACAGATGCAGCATGCTCAAGCGCAGAACGAGTCACTTTAGCAGGGTCAAGAATACCCATTTCTAACATATCGCCATACTCTGAAGTCGCAGCGTTGTAACCGAAGTTACCTTCACCGTTTTTCACAGCATTGATTACAACTGATGGCTCATCACCAGAGTTTGCAACGATTTGACGAAGCGGTGCTTCAATTGCACGACGTAAAATGTTGATACCAACATTTTGGTCATCGTTAGCACCAGACACACCTTCAAGTGCTTTTGCAGCACGTACAAGTGCAACACCACCACCTGCTACAACACCTTCTTCAACTGCAGCACGAGTTGCATGAAGTGCATCGTCAACGCGATCTTTCTTCTCTTTCATTTCAACTTCAGTTGCAGCGCCGATTTTGATTACAGCAACACCGCCTGCCAATTTAGCAACGCGTTCTTGAAGTTTTTCTTTGTCGTATTCTGAAGTTGATTCTTCAATTTGAGCACGAATTTGAGTTACACGTTCAGCAATTTGCTCTGCAACACCTGCACCATCAACAATTACTGTGTTTTCTTTAGAAACAGTAACTTTATGCGCTGTACCTAAGTGCTCAAGTGTAGTTTGGTCTAAAGACATACCAACCTCTTCAGAAACTACAGTCGCGCCAGTTAAAATCGCGATGTCTTGAAGCATCGCTTTACGACGATCACCAAAACCAGGTGCTTTAACAGCACAAACTTTGATAATGCCACGCATGTTGTTTACAACAAGAGTTGCAAGTGCTTCACCTTCAACATCTTCAGCAATGATAAGAAGCGGTTTACCTGTTTTAGCAACAGCTTCAAGTACAGCAATTAATTCGCGGATGTTGCTGATTTTTTTATCAACAAGAAGAATGTATGGGTTTTCAAGTTCAGCTGTTAGTGTATCTTGTTTGTTTGCAAAGTACGGGCTGATGTAACCACGGTCAAACTGCATACCCTCTACAACATCTAGAGAATCTTCAAAGCCTGAACCCTCTTCAACTGTAATTACACCCTCTTTACCGACTTTTTCCATTGCTTGAGCAATAAGTTTACCAACAGTGGTGTCAGAGTTCGCAGAGATCGAACCTACTTGTTCAATGGCTTTAGAGTCAGAAGCAGGTTTAGCAGTCGCTTTAATTTCAGCAACAACAGCTTTAACCGCGATGTCGATACCGCGTTTAAGATCCATTGGGTTCATACCAGCAGTAACTGATTTGATCCCTTCATTTAGGATTGCTTGAGCAAGTACAGTTGCAGTTGTTGTACCGTCACCCGCGATGTCATTGGTTTTTGAAGACACTTCACGAACCAGCTGAGCGCCCATGTTTTCAAATTTGTCTTTTAATGTGATTTCTTTAGCAACAGAAACACCATCTTTAGTGATGTGCGGCGCACCGAAAGAACGGTCGATGACAACGTTACGGCCTTTAGGACCTAAAGTCACTTTTACAGCATCTGCAAGTACATTTACACCCGCGATCATTTTTGAACGCGCTGAATCACCAAATTTTACGTCTTTAGCTGACATGGTTTACTCCAAAATTTTTAATATATTTTTCAAATCGAATTTGGTTCGAAAGTTCTGAGATTAGCCTTCAAGTACAGCTAAAATGTCAGACTCTTTCATTACAAGAAGCTCTTCGCCGTCAACTTTTACTTTAGTACCTGCATAAGCACCGAAAAGCACGTTGTCACCAACTTTAACGTCTAACGCACGAACACCGTTGTCAGTTACTTTGCCGTTACCTACAGCAATGATTTCACCTTGAGCTGGTTGTTCAGCAGCAGAAGTACTCAAGATTAAACCGCCAGCAGTTTTAGTTTCTTTCTCAACACGGCGGATAACGACGTTGTCATGTAAAGGACGAATCTTGCTCATTTCTAACTCCATAGACATTTAAAATGTCATTGATAACGATGTGAAGATGACTTCTTATTTCCTAGGTCATCGACAAAATTTTGATATGACACTTTTGTGGGGATGGAATAAAACGCTTCAAGGGCAAATTCTAAATTTTTTCATCTTTTTGTATTTTTTTTCTTCAAAATTTAAATTTAAATGGTTAAAGCTCATCTAAAACATGAGTGCTGAGATTTTCTTCAAATATTTTTAACTTTGAATGATAAAAATAATGTCGCACATTCATCTGCTCATCAATGACATTAAAACTGTTGGCAAGGTTCTCATGTAGGCGATATGACGTCGCTGTGCCTGCATGAATATCCCAAACGGGATGATCAACGCCTAAAGCATAAATTTGATTGAGGTCATAGCTGGCTGGAACATGTAAATGTCCATGCAATAAACCATTCAAACCGTGTTGACTCCACTGTTCGAGCGCCAAACGCCCTTGAACAGGACAATCTTTCACACCATGCGGGTCATTGGGCGGCGTATAAAAAGGTTGATGCGCTATGATTAATTTCACTTTATTGGGCGGCGCATGTTTAAGTAACTCGTCGACATAATGTATTTGCTCGAGCGACACATGCCCTCGCGTATGGTAACGACGACGAATACTATTGATCCCAATTAAGTAGAAATGCTCGGTTTCCAGTACATTTTCCATGGCACCAAAAAATAGTTGATAACGTGCAAAAGGACTAAAAACACGGTTCCATAAATGATACAGCGGAATATCATGATTCCCTGGCACAACGATATAAGGCAGCTTTAAGCTTTCTAAAAATTGCTTACATGCATAAAACTGACGATAGCGCGCACGTTGGGTTAAGTCTCCACTGGCAACCACGGCTTCGATACGATTTTCACGACAAAATTGCTGAATCGCGCGCATACACTCTGGCTTTTCAGTGCCAAAATGCAGATCAGACAGATGCAGTATCATGTGGCACCCGTATCTTTAAGGCTTGTTTTTGCACTCGAATTTTAAGCGGCGGTTTCATTTCTACAATCTCACCATCCACAGCAACGGTCATTTTTTTTCGTTGAGTATGTATCGTGACTTCATTAGCGGCAAAACTATACACATCTGGCGCATTGTCGATATTGCCACGGATCAACTGCCATAAAATTTTAAATAAAGTTTTCTTATCACTTTTTGCGACCACCACACCTGCAACTTTACCTGCTGCTGCATCTTTAGCAATTTGCAAATTTAAATCGGCCAATTGCAATTGGTTATTACCAAAAAAGATCAAAGGCGTTTTGACTGGATAAATATGATGATCCACTTCGATTTCCAATTTCAACTCTTTACGATCTCGAATCAGCACATCCAAACCTGAGGTATAAGCATGCAATGGGAAACGACCAAACTTCTGATTATAAAACTCTCTTTTTTGTATAAATAATGGATACAAGCCCAAACTGGCATTGTTTAAATAGATATGTTCATTGATTTGCGCCACATGTACCTGTCGATTATTGCCTGTCGCAATGACCTGTGCTGCTTGAATTAAATCGAGAGGAATATTGAGTACGCGCGCCACATAATTAAATGTGCCTAAAGGTAAGATCCCCATTGGAATATCGGTATGCATCAACCGATGAGCAACTGCATTTAAGGTTCCATCACCACCTGCAGCAACGACAACGCCCAAATTATCTGGGTCTTGGTGGCGTGCAAACACCTTGCTCATTAAAGTATCAAAACTGGCTTCCTGCCCAAGCTCAAAAGACTGTATTTCGAAATCATGATCGGATAATATCCGCACAAGTTCCTCGTAGACTTCATCTTTGTTTGCAGCATGAAATCCTGATTTTTTATTATAAATAATAGATAAAGGCTTGGCTTGTTTAATCACTTTTTATACATCTTGGCCGCTTAGTTTTGTATTTTGTCGAATTTAACAGCAAATAATAGCGCCTTTATGTAAAAATCGAATTACCACCATTTATTTAATCAATAATAATTCTCAAATATCAAATACATGCAACTTTTTGTTTTTATTAAAAATAAATATATAAAATATTGTCCATCACGTTAATAAATAAAGTTAAAATTCGCGATAAAATCTATTAAGTTATTGTATTTTATTTACATTTAACTTAAATAGCATTAACTACCAAAAAAAATCTACCACTTCTTTAGTCTTATTTTTTTTATGATTTTATGCTTTAATACAGCCACTTTTTTTCATCTTTTATCTGCATGATGTAACCCATGATGCAGATTATACTTTGTACGGTTAGTACATTTTTGAGATAGGCCTCACCATGACCCAAGTGAACGCACCAGAATTCGTTCGTCACCCTAAGCTAATTGCTTGGGTGGAAGAAATTGCCAAATTAACCAAACCAGCAAAAATCGAATGGTGTGACGGTAGCGCAGAAGAATATCAACGTTATATCGACTTGATGATCGCTAACGGCACTATGCAAGAACTTAACCAAGAAAAACATCCTGGTTCTTACCTTGCTAATTCTGATCCTTCTGACGTTGCTCGTGTTGAAGGTCGTACTTACATCTGTTCTGAAAAACAAGAAGATGCAGGCGCAACAAACAACTGGGAAGCTCCAGCTGAAATGCGTGCTCGTCTGAATGGTTTATTTGACGGTTCAATGAAAGGCCGTACTTTGTACGTTGTTCCTTTCTCTATGGGTCCTTTAGGTTCTCATATTGCTCACATCGGTATCGAACTTACTGATTCTCCTTACGTTGCTGTAAGCATGTCTAAAATGGCTCGTATGGGTAAAGCTGTTTATGACGTACTTGGTACTGACGGTGACTTCATTCCTTGCGTACACACTGTTGGTGCTCCGCTTGAAGAAGGTCAAAAAGACGTTGCTTGGCCTTGCAACCCTGAAAAATACATCGTTCATTACCCAGAAACTCGTGAAATCTGGTCTTACGGTTCTGGTTACGGCGGTAACGCATTGTTGGGTAAAAAATGCCTAGCTTTACGTATTGCATCTTCTATGGGTCGTCAACAAGGTTGGTTAGCTGAACACATGCTCATCCTTGGCGTGACAAACCCACAAGGCGAAAAACACTACATCGCAGCTGCATTCCCTTCTGCGTGTGGTAAAACAAACTTCGCGATGTTGATTCCACCAGCGGGTTACGAAGGTTGGAAAATTGAAACTGTAGGTGATGATATTGCTTGGATCAAACCAGGTGAAGATGGTCGTTTATATGCAATCAACCCTGAAGCTGGTTTCTTCGGTGTAGCACCTGGTACAAATACCAAGACTAACCCGAACTGTATGGCGACTCTTCATAAAGACGTAATCTATACTAACGTTGCTGTAACTGACAACGGTGAAGTATGGTGGGAAGGTCTTTCTAAAGAAGTACCTGCTAATCTAACTAACTGGAAAGGTCAACCACACACCGGCGAAGAAAAAGCAGCTCATCCAAATGCTCGTTTCACTGTTTCAGCTGGTCAGTGTCCTTCTATTGATGCTGACTGGGAAAATCCAGCAGGTGTTCCAATTTCTGCGTTCATCTTCGGTGGTCGTCGTGCAGACACAGTGCCTCTAATTTCAGAAGCATTTGACTGGGTTGACGGTGTTTACAAAGCTGCAACTATGGGCTCTGAAACAACTGCTGCTGCTGTTGGTCAACAAGGTATCGTTCGTCGTGACCCATTCGCAATGCTTCCATTTGCGGGTTACAACATGGCTGACTACTTCTCTCACTGGTTAGAACTTGGTGAAGAAGTTGCTGCTAAAGCTAAAGCTGCTGGCAATAAACTTCCTGGTATCTACAACGTGAACTGGTTCCGTCGTGATGCTGAAGGTAACTTTGTATGGCCTGGTTTCGGTCAAAACATGCGTGTTCTTGAGTGGATCATTGACCGTTGTGAAGGTCGTGCAGACGCTGTTGAAACACCTATCGGCCTTGTTCCAACATACGAACAATTGAACTGGACTGGTTCAGACTTCACTAAAGAGCAATTCGAGCTTGTAACTTCTCAAGATAAAGATCAATGGATCAAAGAACTTGAAAGCCACACTGAATTGTTCAACAAACTTGGTGATCGCTTACCAAAAGCACTTAAAGTACGTCAAGACGAACTTTTAGAAGCTGTAAAAAAATCTGCTTAATTGGCCTTTAATTTCCCTCCTTTAAAAGAGGGATTAAGGAAGATTTAAAAGACCGCCTTGCGCGGTCTTTTTTTATATCAACTAAGCCACATCTTGAGCTTTTTGCTTTATTCGTATTGCCATTAAGTATTCATCCAAAACATCAACTTCAGCTGCACTGAATTGCAAATATAACTTTGTCCGTCTTTGCAAAATATCTTCAGAACTTCTCGCCCACTCCTGCTCAACTAAATAATCCACTTCTTGAGCATACAAACCATGTCCAAAGTTTTGACCCAATTCATCAATCGAAGTTAAATGATTCAGTAAAGCCCAAACACGTGTTCCATAAGCATGTGCCCAACGACTGGCTAGACTGATCGAAACCCCTCGCACTTTTTGTTGGATTTCAGCTATCAACTGCTCGATTGATTCTAAATTTTCCGCACCAGGCAATGCTGTATCAGCAGTCCAAGGTTTGGATCGATGATGAAAAACAGTTTTAAGCTGATCTAATGCCGCTTCTGCTAGTTTTCGGTAAGTGGTAAGTTTGCCACCAAAGATTGAAAGTAATGCAGCCCCTTCTACATCGGTCAGTGCCAAAGTATAATCTCGCGTGACTGCGGCTGGATTATCTGACTCATCATCACACAGCGGACGCACACCTGAATAAGTTGAAATGATGTCCGTTTGCGTCAATTGAGTTTTAAAGTGATCATTTGACACATCAAGCAAGTAATCGATTTCTTCTTGGCTTATCTTTACTCGATTTGGGTCTGCATGATATTCACGATCTGTCGTGCCGATCAGTGTAAATTGTTCTAAATAAGGGATCGCAAAGACAATGCGATGATCATCATTTTGCATAATAAAAGCTTTATCACCCTCAAAAAGTTTTGGAACAATGATATGACTACCTTGTATCAGCCGTATACCATAAGGTGACTCTTGCTTTAACCCCTGTTTTATAAAGTCAGCGACCCAAGGACCTGCCGCATTCACCAAGACTTTAGCCTGCACATTTTGCAATCCCTTGGCATTTTTTAGACATACCTGCCAAATTCCACCTTTACTATATGCATTTAAACATTCTGTTCGAGTCAGAATCTGTGCACCATGTTCTCGTGCTTGTATTGCATTGAGTACAACTAAGCGTGCGTCATCTACTGCACAATCGGAATATTCGAACCCTCGGGTAAATTTGGATGCTAAAGGACTAGCTTCCACATCAAATTCAATTCCATTTGAACCTGCAAGCTGTTCACGTTTACCCAAATAATCATAAAAGAATAATCCAGTACGAATCAGCCAAGCCGGACGTAAGTGCGGTTCATGTGGCATGATAAAACGCATCGGTCGAATAATATGAGGGGCTTTTTTAAGGAGAACTTCGCGTTCTGCGAGTGCTTCACGTACCAAACGAAATTCTTTATGTTCTAAATAGCGCAGACCACCATGAATTAATTTGCTACTTGCAGATGAAGTATGGCTCGCGAGATCGTCTTTTTCACAGAGCAAAACACTTAAACCCCGCCCCGCAGCATCACAGGCAATACCAACACCATTAATTCCACCACCAATGACCACCATGTCATATATTGATTGTTGTTCTGTATTCATCGCTCCCTCCCACTCTATCTTTTTATTCAACAATGCTTCGTTTTCTTTGCTTTATTATTTTTCTCATTGATCATGATTTTTTGATCAAGATACCTATTTTGGTCACGATATCCTTACGCTGAGTTTTTGTATTCCTCATTAAATGAGAAGTTATATTTTAAATGTACGTTTAAAAGCCTGCTGGCTCAAGCATGAAATCAATCATTTTAAAGTCAGAACCTATATTCAAAGCAAACATAATTACAAGCAGTTGATTTGTATTTTTTTTCAACCTAATCTTTTTTAAAATTTTATTTCAAGCTTTTATATATTGCATGTTCAGCTGCAGAAGCCTTCAGTTTTGATGTACCCCGTTTATGCACTTACAGATACCATCTTTGGTGGTACTGCAGAATTTTTTGCCCTAAGTTTCAAAGAAGCTGGCTATGAGACATGGTTCTTCATCTATGTAACCATCATGATTTTTATTTCATTATTGGTCTACGTCTTTATGAAAGACACCAAACACCATTCCAAAATTCAGGAGCATTGATCAGGTTCATTTGATGATGACTTATTGATCAAGCTGATCAAAAACAGCATGTTTTTCCAATCAAAGCCTCAATCGATGAGGCTTTGTTGTTTTCATTTAGTCGTGAAAAATCTATCTGATCAAAAAAATCGCATTTTATAGACTAAAGTCGCATGATTTTCTGCGACAACAGGAGTATAAATTAAATAAATATAGTTCCATCTCCCATTTCGACAAAATATATTGATTTAAACTTTTCCCAAAGAGTTTAAATGGATATGTTTTGCATTCATTCCTTGGAGAATGATGTGTCAAACTCATCTGAGCCAGTTGTTCCTGAACAATTGGATAGAAAAACTCGTGTCAAATCTATCCTCGGCGGATCTGCCGGCAACCTCGTTGAATGGTACGACTGGTATGTCTACGCTGCCTTTACCCTTTACTTTGCACCGCAATTTTTCCCTGACGGTGACAATACTGTAAAACTCTTACAAGCAGCTGCAGTCTTTGCACTCGGTTTCTTAATGCGTCCAATCGGCGCATGGGTCATGGGTATTTATGCGGACCGTAAAGGTCGTAAAGCAGGTTTAACGCTGTCTGTATCGTTGATGTGTGTCGGCTCACTGATGATCGCATGTGCACCAACCTATGATTCTGTAGGCATGCTCGCACCCGCTATTCTACTTTTAGCGCGTTTACTCCAAGGCTTAAGTGTTGGTGGTGAATATGGTTCTAGTGCCACCTATTTGACTGAAATGGCAGGTAAAAACCATCGTGGCTTCTTCTCAAGTTTCCAATATGTCACACTGATTTCAGGTCAGCTATTGGCACTTTGCGTTTTAATTATCTTACAACGCAATTTCTCAGAACAAGCTTTAACTGAATGGGGCTGGCGTGTTCCGTTCTTCATCGGTGCATTACTCGCTATTGTGGTGTTCTGGATTCGTCGCGGTTTAGTTGAAACTCAATCCTCTAAAGAAGCTCAAGAACAAGCTAAAAATGGTGGTCCAAAATCAGGTGCTTTAGCGTTATTTACCAAATACCCTAAACAAGCCTTCACTGTGATCATGTTGACTGCCGGTGGTACTTTAGCGTTCAACACTTTTACCACATATTTACAAAAATATTTGGTCAACACGTCTGGCTTTGAAAAAACCACAGCAACTGAAATTACCACTGCTGCAATTTTCATCTTCATGCTTTTACAACCTGCTGTCGGTGCGCTTTCAGACAAAATTGGTCGTAAGCCAATTATGATCGCCTTTGGTGTGCTTGGTGTGCTGTTTACCATTCCTATTTTCAATGGTATCGGTTCAACTACCAGCCCAACCACAGCATTTATGCTTTGCATGAGCGGTATGGTGATTGTCACTGGTTATACTGCGATTAATGCCGTAGTAAAAGCAGAGTTGTTCCCTGCACACATCCGTGCCCTAGGTGTTGCATTGCCTTATGCCATTGCAAATACACTCTTTGGTGGTACCGCAGAACTTGTAGCTTTGAGCTTCAAAAATGCAGGCCATGAAAACTACTTCTTCTACTACATTACATTCATGATTGGTTTATCTTTAATTACCTATGTCTTCATGAAAGATACTAAAAAACATAGCATGATCACTGACGATTAATTCGCTCAGCCCTGCTATTCCACTTAAGCTCATCAAAGCCTATTTTGATGAGCTTTTTTTATCTCCATTTCCATCTACTCATCGTTTCGGCTGCATCAAAGATTTAATCAAACTTCTTTGGCTTTCTTTGTTTTCGCCATCGAGTCGACAGACGGACTATGGCATACTGAACATACAAATACACACGGCGAATGAATGATGAAAAATATTTACAAAGTTTTAAGTTTGGGTATTGTTGCAATGTCGATGGCTGCTTGCCAAAGCACTCCACGTGCTTTTAATGGTCAAACGGGCTTTCAAATAGAGTCCAAATCTGCAGATAGCGCAACACTTGCATATACTTTAGCGGGTCGCCAAAACCAACAACTGGATGCCAATAAATTACAACGTGCTTGCCAAAAAGTATTAAATACGCAAAAGACCTATAAATTACAAATCTTAAGCGTGAACGAAATTGCAAATCCTGCTTTGGAAAATACCCAGTACGGCCGTCAAATTGGTAATACACGTGCGAACTTCGGTCTATCAAATACTCCTGATCTACGTAACTCTGAAAACTTAGGCGCGCGTGATGCACTCGATGCTCGCCCTGCCACCTTACGTGTGGTTCGCTATACCTGTTCTTAATCAAATTTGCTGTTCAAAAGATAAAAATAAGACGCTTAAAGCGTCTTATTTTTTATGGGTTTAATATTTATAGGGTTTTATAAAAACTCACATTACGAAACTCAGGTGATTCATCCAAATCAGGCCATGTTGTCGCGCTTCGTTCATCGAGTTTTTCATATTTAGGATGACTAAAGTTTTTCACACGACTGTCTGCCACCCACACTTCAGGAGCAAACTTTAAAAACTCATCCAAAAAGAAACGATTGCATTGGTCATACAGCACATCGGCAGCCAATAAAATATCGACTTGCTCCGCTTTATACAGATCATCTAAATATTCGAGTTCAACATTGTTTAGCTCTGCATTGGCACGGCATGCATCTAGGCTCACTTGGTCGATGTCACAGCAGATCACGCGTTTCGCCCCTGCCATTTTCGCGGCAATCGCCACCACGCCTGAACCTGCACCAAAGTCCAACACGACTTTATCTTTGACATGATGCGGCTCTGCCAACAACCACTGCGCCATTGCAAGCCCTGAAGCCCAACAAAAGATCCAATACGGCGTATCATTCCATATACGACGAATGACTTCATCATCCAATTTATCGGTTGGAAATACAGGCGGTATCAACCATAAAGAAATGGGGGTTTCAGGCAACTGTTGTGCATGTAATTCACAATGCGGAATGACTTCATGCAGTGCTTTCAGTAAATGTTCAGGGGCTTGGGGGAATTGGAAAGTACAGCTCATTAGAATTTTATTTTTCGAATATGCAGAGTTTTAGTGTCATATAAGCCTAAATTAAGATCGGAAGTTCCCTCTCCTGAGCAAAATTTAAAGCACTGCTTTTAAATTGAAGCGCAAGAGAGGGTTAGGGAGAGGATTATTTATAAAAAGCACCCTCATCCTAGCCTTCTCCCAGAGGGAGAAGGAAAAACCGACAACATTAACCTAAAGCTTTTTCAGCAGCTTCAACAGTTTGACGAATCAACGTTGTAATGGTCATTGGGCCTACACCACCCGGAACAGGTGTATACGCAGAAGCAATTTCTTCAATACCCACCAATTGGATATCACCTACACCGCCGCCATCACGTGGATGGAAGCCAGCATCAACAACCACTGCACCCGGTTTGATCCAATCTTTTTGAATCAATTCAGCTTTACCTACCGCACCCACAATAATGTCAGCTTGCTTAACAAAGTCAGCTAAGTTTTGAGTACGTGAGTGGCAAGTGGTCACTGTTGCATTCGCTTCAAGTAGCATCGCAGACATTGGTTTACCCAAAATTGCAGAACGACCCACAACAACCGCATGTTTACCTGCGATTTCAATGTTGTTTTCTTTTAGAATGGTCATGATACCTGCAGGAGTCGCAGAACCATACGCAGCTTCACCCATCGCCATACGACCAAAACCTAAGCAAGTCACGCCATCTACGTCTTTTTCAAGAGAGATCGCATCGAAACATGCACGCTCATCAATTTGAGCAGGTACTGGGTGTTGTAACAAAATACCGTGAACATCTGGATTTGCATTCAATTTTTCAATTTCAGCAAGCAATTGCTCAGTTGTGGTTTCTTTAGGAAGCTCAACTTTTAATGAATCCATACCAACACGGCGGCAAGCATTCCCTTTCATACGTACATAAGTTGCAGATGCACCATCGTCACCTACCAAAATAGTCGCAAGAATTGGGGTACGACCAGTTTTCTCTTTTAGCGCTTCTACGCGAGTCAACAAGTCAGCTTCAATTTTCTTCGCCAATGCACGACCATCTAAAACTAATGCCACGGCACTTCTCCAAGTGATGATATGAATCAATTTTGCACATAATACATGATTATATTAAATTTTTTACCTTGTATGCTGCTTTTATGCTCATACAGATGAATCTGCTATTGTTTTTTTTTCAGAGCTTGCTAATATACGCATCAACAAGACATGGCGGGGTGGCAGAGTGGTCATGCAGCGGACTGCAACTCCGTGTACGCCGGTTCGATTCCGACCTCCGCCTCCAATCTTGTTAAGCCCGAGTGGTGAAATCGGTAGACACAGGGGATTTAAAATCCCCCGCCCACAAAGCGTGCCAGTTCGAGTCTGGCCTCGGGCACCATTCTTCTACTACTGAAGATGGTGTAATAAAGAACCCAGCGATAAGCTGGTTTTTTTATGCCTAAAGTTTAGTAAGACAATAAAAAAGAGGGACATCGCCCCCTTTTATTATTTTAAAACACCCTGCAAATACATCGCGTTTTAAAAATAATCCTTTAGATCACTTCAACCACAATCTTACCCACATGGTCGCCTGTATCCATGGCTGCATGTGCTTCTTGAATTTGATCAAACTTAAATGTTTTGTAAATCATTGGCAGGCATTCACCTTTAGACCATAACGGAACAACATTTTCCTGAATGCCTTTGGCAATCTCTGCTTTTTCTGCAGTATTACGCGCACGCATGGTTGAGCCTGTAATCGTCAAGCGCTTCATCATGATTTGACCCAATTTCACCTCTTTGGCTTTTGCACCGCCTAAAAATGCGATATAGACCAAACGACCATCACGACGCAATAGATTGAGGTTCTGCGCCAAATACGGTGCTCCAACGATATCTAGAATGACATCTACACCTTGCTCATTGGTCGCTTCATTAATCACTTGCTCAAAGTCTTGAGTCTTGTAGTTAATCGCATGTGTGATATCAGAGATCGCTGCTACTTTTTCATCTGAACCGACCGTAGCAAAGGTTTTCATGCCCAAGGCATTACACAGCATGATTGCTGTGGTTCCAATACCACTGGTTCCCCCATGAATCAGCACCGTTTCACCTGCTTTGGCTTTACCCATTTGGAATACATTGGCCCATACGGTAAAGAAGGTTTCAGGAATGGCTGCCGCTTGGGTAAAGCTGACGCCTTCAGGAATCGCAATGGTTTGGCTTTCAGGCACCACGCAATATTCTGCATAACCGCCACCATTGGTCAGTCCGCAAACCTTATCGCCCACTTTAAATTGGGTAACAGCTTCACCAACCGCAACAACCTCACCAGCTACTTCTAAGCCCGGTACTGGTGTTACCCCTTTCGGCATTGGGTACAAGCCTTGACGCTGTAAGATGTCTGGACGGTTGATACCAAAAGCATGCACTTTAACCAAAACTTCATCTGCTTTCGCTGTAGGTACGGCTACCGTTTCATAAGCCAGTTTATCAACACCGCCCGGTTCAGTAATAATGACCTGCTGCATGCTTTGCTGTGACATTGTTTTTCCTTTTCAATTATTGACTATTCATCTATCTCTGCACTATTTGAACATAGAAATGGCACAGAATGAATAAACATGGACTTATGTATAATCTGTACTGTATTTCGTAAATGAATAATAGGCCGAGCATGTCTCAGATCATTGAATACAATGAAGATAACGCCCATGACTATGAATGGTTTGATGGTTTTGCCGTGATTCGCTTCTATGCTGACTGGTGCGCGCCCTGTGTGCAGAACTATCCTGTATTTGAGCAGTGTGCAAGCCAAATGTCAGCAGAGCATGCACGGCTCAAATTTGGCAAGGTGAACGTTGATTCCTCACCGATACTGACTTTGCGCTATAACGTCTATGGCTTACCTTCAACTTTGCTGTTTTATCGAGGGCAAGTGATTCAACGTATTGCAGGTGTCAAATCACTGACTGAATTAACAGCCATCATTCTAAGCGCGATGCAAGCACACTCAGACGATGACTAAGCAAATTTTCCTTTTATTTGGATGCAGGCTCATTTGGTAGACGCACAAACTTCATTAACGTATTACGCACCAATGGCAACACGATCAAAATAAGTGGAAATGCCATCATCCACGATAAGCTCCAAGCATGTAACCAAATTCCTAAGAAGCCCTCAACCGCACCTACTTTTAAAAAAATATTAAAGCAAGAAATAGCACCACTCATAATGCCAGATAGGATCAAAGGCATTAACCACGTAAGATGCTTAGGATGAAATTTTGGGAGATTATTCATGGCTTTCACCTTGTTCTATCGTTGCTGATTGTGCATTTTGAGTTTTCACGGTTTGTTTTAGAGTTTTCATAAATTCAATAAATTGCGGTAAAAACTCCTTAAATAAAGGGATGTCTTTATTTTCCAGCAAAGTTTCACCAAACAGTTTCAGACCAACGGCAAAGGCTTTGGTCTTTTCACCATCTAACAATTGCGCTTTGCTCAAATGCTCCAGCACCTTAAACATATCATCATGGTTGTAGGCCTTAAACTGCAAAGCTTCAGTATAGGTCGATGGATTGCCCTGCGCATCGGCAATGTGTTTGAGTGTAATTTCATATTGATGCTGTTTCACTAAGACACCTCCATACGGCTGATTTCGACTGCCGCCTGATCGATTTTTTCTGCAATGGCATAGACCTGTTCGGGTGTCAGTTCACAGTGCTGAATCTTGATGCGTAGTGATGCTTTTAGGTTTTCCATCGCGCGTTTGATGTCGACGTATTGTTCGTTGTTGTGGATTTGCTTTCGGGTATCAAAACGGCACAGGATTTTCTCTACTGTGGCTTTTTCTGCATCTAGATGCGCTAAGCCTGACTGCGTGACGCTGTATTGTTTACGGTCTTCGGCATTTAGTTCTGCTTGTATGTATTGCTGTTCTTCAAGGTAATTCAGCGTTGGGTAAATCGTCCCTGTGCTTGGGCTGTAGCCACCGCCGACGATTGCGCCGACATCTTTGATAATATCGTAGCTGAACTTAGGCGCTTGGGAGATGAGATGCAGTACCAATAGTTTCATGTGCCCTGCTTCAAACAGGCGTTTTCGGGTTTTAACTGGACTATCGCGACCATCGAGAAGGTCTGAATTTGACATCGCAAAGATACACCTTAAGATTATTTAAGATATATCTTATATCAAAATAAAATCATTATCAAACACATTCAAAAAAAGTGTAATATTTAACCATAATTACTATTTATGGTTTGTTTTTTATGGGGAAAATACGCGATATGCTTTCAACAGGCATGACACAAACAGAGCGCAAAGAAGTTGAACAAGCACTTAAACAATTAAGTGCATTACATGGAAAACTTTCAAGTAAATACACACTTGCAGATAATCTAGAACATATTACAGATGGACGAACTGCCGCTGCAAAATTAATACGAGCCGAAATAGAGCAACTTCAAACAGAAATAGTAGATGTTAAAGCACAGAAACAGCTATTAATTGCGGAATTTAAAGAATTACAACAATTAAAGAATGAGGTTTCATCTTTAAAATCTTTAATGGAACACACTTACGAAGACGGAACAACTACAACACAAACTCTTAAAGAATTACTAGACTCTGAGAATCTAGCTGATTTATACAATGAATCAGATAAACTTAAAATCGAGTTCAGGAAATATTTTGCTGCAAATGAAGGTGAAGAATTAAGTCATAGTCAAAAACTAGATCAACTAGCAACTAAAGCAAAAGACGTACACTCTTACCTATTCAATAATGACGTTATTGTAGAAGGTATAGAAACTTCACGTGAGCAAGCAATTAAAAAGAAATACCAAGAAATTGACGATTACTACGACTACATATTTATTGATGAAACTAATGACGCTGGTGAAAAAATTTCATCTTACTCAACTACTTTCAACAAACAAAAGAATGCTTTAGATAAATTTTATCTAAAAATTTTTGGTGACAAAAACAACCAATCTTTAGAACAAGTTTTATCTCAGAGATTAGAAACATTAGAAGAAACCGAAAAAGAAGCTTTAAAAGTTTTAAATCAAGCTAGCAATGCTGGATTAGCTGGCGGCTTTTATGAGAAAGATAATCAGGCAAAAGAGAACAGGAAAAATAATTTATATGTATTTATAGGTGCATTAGTACTTTTGGCTGGATTTAATTTTTTGACAATTGACTTCAACAATATTGATCAAATCACTATAACCTCTATAACTGTTAGATTAATCCTTAATATTCCACTCATTTGGATTGCTACGGTTGCCAATTTGAACCTCAATAGATATTCCAAATTAGAACAAGAATATGGACATAAAGAAGCTTTAGCTCGTTCATTTGAAAAGTATAAAACTGAAATAAAAACTCTAAATTCTGAAAGTGATGAATCTATTTATCTACAAGCTAAGTTATTAGAAATTAATTTAGAAGCATTTAGAAAAAATCCAGCCGATGGAATGGAAAATGTAAAATCCGACTCAATTTTAGAAAAACTTATTCCAAGTCTAGAAAAAACAAAAAAGACACCCGAAGAGTCCTAAATAAGAAACCCGCTTCTCAGCGGGTCTTTTTTTAAATCAATTCAATCTATTACAAACGAACCAACTCAACAATTTTCTCAGCAACTTCTTCAGCAGTCTCGACTGTATAAGTCACATCAGTACCTTCAGCTGTATCCGTAATCACAACTACACCAGTCTCACGAACCAGCGCAACCTGCTCTACAGTTAAACCAGCTTTCGCAATCGCAACCACACCTTGTTGAATCAACAAGCTTTCAATCGCTTGCGCATTTTCAAGGGCTTTAGCAGTCACAGTTACCGCAGCAGGTTTTTGACCTAAACGTGCAGCACGTGCTTCAGCAGTAACAGGCTCGTTGTGTGCAGTCCATTCCACTGCAGACTCAACCATACCCGCACCAACAGTTACGTTGCTTAAACGGTCAATAAAGATAAATGAACCTGTGTAACGGCTGTCTTGATAGCGGTCAAATACCACTGGCGCATCAAACTCGATGGTTACATCAGCAATCGCATTCAATTCAAGCTGTTCAACTTCCGTTTTTTCCAATGTGTTTACATTGGTACGGTAGTTGATTTTCGCAACTTTCGCAGGAATGGTTTGTGTACCAAACTTCACGTTATACAGTTTACCAACCACTAAAGGCGCATCTGTCATCCATACCACAGAGGCACGTGCAGAACGTGAAATTAATGGCTGTTCGCCTGCTTTAACTAAAACGTTACCACGTGAAATATCAATTTCATCATTTAGCGTAAGTGTTACCGCTTGACCTGCAACAGCATGGTCTAAGTTACCGTCAAAAGTCACGATTTCTTTAACAGTCGAAGACTTACCAGATGGTAATGCAGTAATGGTATCGCCAACTTTCACTTCACCAAGTGCAATCGTACCGCAGAAGCCACGGAAATCGAGGTTCGGACGGTTGACATATTGAACTGGGAAACGGAATTCGTGCTTGCTCGTATCATGCGAAATTTCAACAGTTTCCAAAGTCTCCATTAAAGTCTGACCTTGGTACCACGGTGTATTTGGCGATTTGTTTACAACGTTATCACCATTCAACGCAGAAATAGGCGTGAAGATAATGTTCGCAGGTTTACGGTCGCCCAATTGGTTTACAAACTCATTGTACTCTGCTTGAATTTCATTGAAGCGCGCTTCAGAGAATTCAACCAAGTCCATTTTGTTCACTGCAACCACGATATTACGAATACCCAAAAGACTCGCAATAAATGAGTGACGACGAGTCTGGGTTTGAACGCCATAACGCGCATCAATCAAGATGATCGCTAAATCGGCAGTCGACGCACCAGTTGCCATGTTACGTGTGTACTGCTCATGCCCCGGGGTGTCAGCAATGATGAACTTACGTTTTTCAGTAGAGAAATAACGGTAAGCCACGTCAATGGTAATACCCTGCTCACGTTCCGCTTGCAGACCATCTACAAGTAAAGCCAAGTCAGGTGCATCACCCGTAGTACCGACTTTTTTAGAGTCACGAGTCACGGCTTGCAATTGATCTTCATAAATCAATTTTGAATCGTAAAGCAAACGGCCGATTAAAGTCGATTTACCGTCATCAACGTTACCGCAAGTGAGGAAACGAAGAAGGTCTTTATTTTCGTGTTGTTTTAAATACGCCAAGATGTCTTGGCTAATTAAATCTGATTGATGAGACATTGCTCAAAGCTCCACATATTCTTTTGAAATCGGTTTCTGAATCTTTTTAATCCCTCTAAATCTCCCTTTAAGAAAGGGAGACTTGGCTCCGTTCTTTCTCGGGAGTTCCCCCTCTTTCGTAAAGAGGGGGTTAGGGGGAGATTATGAGATTCTTAGAAGTAACCTTCCTGCTTTTTCTTTTCCATCGAACCTGCTTCATCATGGTCGATCATACGGCCTTGACGTTCAGAGGTGGTGGCTAAAAGCATCTCTTGGATAATTTCCGGTAAAGTTGTTGCAGTTGATTCAACAGCACCTGTAAGTGGGTAACAACCTAAAGTACGGAAACGCACCGATTTCATTTGTGGCACTTCACCTTCGTTCAAACGCATACGCTCATCATCAACCATGATCAGAGTACCGTTACGCTCAACCACTGGACGTTCAGCAGCCAAGTACAAAGGAACCAATTTAATATTTTCGAGGTAGATGTATTGCCAAATATCCAACTCAGTCCAGTTAGACAATGGGAACACACGAATACTTTCGCCTTTGTTCACTTTACCATTGTAAAGATTCCAAAGTTCAGGACGTTGGTTTTTAGGGTCCCAACGGTGTTTAGTATCACGGAATGAGTAAACACGCTCTTTGGCACGAGATTTCTCTTCGTCACGGCGCGCACCACCGAAAGCCGCATCAAACTGATATTTATCAAGTGCTTGTTTTAAGCCTTGAGTTTTCATAATGTCAGTATATTTTGAGCTACCGTAATCGAACGGATTCACGCCTGCGTCTTTACCTTCTTTGTTTTGATGCACGATCAAATCAAAGCCATGCTCTTTTGCCATGTTGTCACGGAAAGTAATCATGTCTTTAAATTTCCAACCCGTGTCTACATGCAGTAGTGGGAATGGAAGTTTGGCAGGATAGAATGCTTTTAAAGCAAGATGCAGCATGACCGCTGAATCTTTACCGATTGAATACAGCATGACTGGGTTTTCGAACTCAGCAGCAACTTCACGGATGATATGAATACTCTCAGCTTCAAGCTGTTTAAGATGAGTAAGTCTTTCCTCATTTAATGACATGGACAACACCAGCTTAGAATATGTGTACTTATTACACTTTTAAAGATATATATACATTATAGTGATTAAGCTTTCATAACGATTGCTTGTTTTGTGATATTGATATTCTTATTCGTCATATACAAATTGTCTGATACTGCTTATCAATTTTAATTAATTTAATACGATAGACTTATCAATTTCATTATTATTCTAGTCCGAGATCCCTAAGTTTACGCAATTTTTTATCAATTAACTAATCGCTAAATCCTCTAAACAATCGGTATTCAAACTCGCTCAAAGTACCTAAAGTAGCTATATCACTCTCCAATAGTTATTGATATGCCATATAGTCACTATACGCTTGAAACCTTAAAGTCGCTGATTGAAGCAGCAGGTCTTGCTGGCTATATTTATCAGCATTCTTCACACATGCTTGTGCTCCAAGAAGCCTTAAATGATGACGGCAGCCCGCTGAATAACTTTATCCAACATGAGCTGAGTGCTGACCAAATTGGCCTTCAGTTCGGCCTACGACTTTTGGACAATAAACTCGAATTTTTGATTGGGGTGACTCACAGTAACCAAGATCGCGGCTACGAAATTGGCGCTGGCAATTTAAAGGCCGATCAACGTGCATTTAATCTGCTCTATGCTTTTTATAATTTTCCCAAAGCATTTCACTTAATCCATTTCCCGCTCGCAGCCAATAGCACCCAGTTAGAGGAAGAGATCGAAAAGCAACTGTTTCAACTTGAAAGCATGGGCTTTTTAGACACTGCGATTAAAACCAATCCGATGGGCGAACAAGTGAAGTGGATGAAAAAATTTATTGTTCAAGCGGCTTTAGATATGAAAGTACGCATTCAAACTTCATTGTTATAAAAAGGGTTAAAGCTTACTAAAAAGCGCTCTATTGAACGCCAGTTCAAATCTTCATATGACATCGAAAGTCACGGCAAAGCCCTCAGCACTGCTGTGACGCTTATAAATTTACATTTCCTAACATTGTTTTCTGTGCCGTTTAACAGGCCATTTCTCTCCCTTGAGCACGACCACTTATATATCTGCAATTAGACTGAAAATTTGATTGATCACAATGACTTAAATCTTAAATGTATAAACGTAGATGCGCCATCCTCTTTGGATTTAGTTCATCCAAATTAACTGATAAACTATTTTTGAAGAAAAACTTAGTAATAGCTCACATAAAAGCCGACTTTTTGTTAATCTGATCTGTAATTTTTTTACACAATTTCGACAGATAATGTTATTTTATTTACTGAAAAAAATTCAGCCAGAATTATTTTTTTTGATTTTTTATAAGCATAAATATAGAGATAAATATAATGTGGGAATTGTTTACTCACCCGTCTAATATCGTGTTTAGCATCAGTCTCTGCTTAATGTTCTTGTTTGGACTTTTTGAGATTGTGTTAACAATTTTAGGGGGGGGTTCTCAAGGCTTCTTAGATCAATTCCTACCTGAGGATGTTGGTCATAATACAGAGCTAGGTGTAGATGCCGATGCAGGTATCGTGACACGTGTGCTCGATTGGTTGTATTTGGGTCGTATTCCACTGTTTGTATGGCTCATCATTTTCTTATGTGTCTATAGTTTGTTGGGCTTTGCTATTCAAGCCATCGTTAACCAAATGACCAGTATGATGTTCAGTGCATGGATTATTGCACCAGCCTGTATTTTTCTGTGCATGCCCTTCGTACGTTTTAGCGCAATGCTCATTGCCCGTATTTTACCGCAAGATGAAACAACCGCCATTTATAGTGATGAATTGATCGGTAGAACGGCCACGATCATTTTGGGTGATGCACGACCACAGTCTCCTGCTCAAGCCAAAGTCAAAGATCAACACGGATTGACCCATTATATTTTGGTTGAACCTGAACAAGATGAAATTTTCAGCCAAGGTCAATCAGTGGTTTTAACCCAAAAAACAAATGTAGGCTTTCAAGCCACCATGCTCTAAATTTTGAATGAATTGATGCTCGATCAGTTCTTTTAACACCATATAAATACATTTAACGCGTCATACGTTCAGCAAATCTCGAAGTCATGATGAGTCAACAAAATACTGATTTTTAAACCAAACTTGTTAGCACTTTAGAGGGTTAACTTGAACTACAACAAAAGAGATAAACGTCCATGTTAGACATTATTCCAAGCGGTATCCTTGTTTCAGTCGGGATAATTTTTGCCGCACTTATTTTTATTGGTTTTATTATTGCTCGACTTTATCGTCGCTCAAGTAAAGAAATTTCATTTGTGCGTACAGGCTTCGGCGGTGAAAAAGTGATTTTAGGTGGCGGTGCTATTGTGCTTCCGGTGCTGCATGAAATTATCCCTGTCAATATGAACACCCTACGTCTTGAAGTTCGCCGTGCAGATGACCAAGCGCTGATTACACGTGACCGTATGCGTGTCGACGTGATGGCGGAGTTCTATGTCCGTGTGAAACCAACCGCAGATTCGATTGCTACAGCAGCACAAACGTTAGGTCAAAAGACCATGTCACCAAATGAGCTTAAAAATTTGGTCGAAGGTAAATTCGTTGACTCTCTACGTGCAGTTGCCGCAGAAATGGCGATGGAAGAATTGCATGAAAAACGTGTCGACTTCGTTCAAAAAGTTCAGCAAGTGGTGTCTGAAGATTTACATAAAAACGGTTTGGAACTTGAAACCGTTTCATTAACTGGCTTAGACCAAACAGGCTTTAAATACTTCAACCCACAAAATGCGTTCGATGCTGAAGGTTTAACTAAACTGACAGAAACCATTGAAGACCGTCGTCGTAAACGTAATGCGATTGAGCAAGATGCAGATCTTGCAATCAAGACCAAGAACTTAGAAGCAGAACAAGCACGTCTACAAATTTTGCGTGAAGAAGAATATGCAAAACTGCAACAAGAACGTGAAATTTCAATCCGTCGTGCAGAACAGCTTGCAGAAATTGCATCACAAGAAGCTGCTAAAAAACGTGAAGCCGAAGAAGCGCGTATTGCTGCTGAACGTGAAGTTGACTTAAAGCGTATTACTGCTGCACGTGACGTTGAAAATCAAAATATTCAAAAGTCACAAATTATTCAGCAAGCCCAAGTGGAACAAAAGAAAACCATTGAGTTGGCTGAGCAAGACCGTGCCATTGCTATTGCAGAAAAATCTCGTGCTGAATCTGAAGCTAAAGCACATGCCGATCAAGCACGTGCTCAAGCGGTAAAAGCCGAAGAAGAAGTGATTACCGTTCGTCAGATCCAACAAGCTGAACGTCAAAAAGCTGTCGAATTAGTCTCTGCGAAAGAAAAAGCGGAGAAAGATGCGATTGCCATTACTGTCGCGGCAGAAGCAGGTAAACAAGCAGCAGCAGATGATGCAGAAGCGATTCGTATTGCAGCTGAAGCCGAAGCTGAAAAAGTTCGCTTAAAAGCCAAAGGTGAAGCTGACGCAAAAGTTCTCTTGGCTCAAGCGATGGAAAAACAATACCAAGTTGATGCTGAAGGTACACGTGCAGTGAACGAAGCAAACAACGTATTGTCATCTGAACAGGTTGAAATGCAAATTCGTTTAGCGATGCTGAAATACTTACCTGAAATCATTCGCGAAAGTGTGAAACCAATGGAAAACATTGATGACATTAAGATTTTGCAAGTGAATGGCCTAAATGGTGGTCATGCAGGTTCTTGCCAAGGTGATGCTCACCACGAAGGTAGTGGTAATGTTGCCTTGTCAGACCAAGTGGTGAATAGCGCCCTACGCTACCGCAGCCAGGCCCCACTGATTGATAGCTTGATGAGTGAGCTCGGTATCCAAGGTGGCGATATTAACGGTTTAACTCAGAGCTTAAAAACCAGCAAAAACTAAGTTTTTGATTGAGATAGGGCTCCATCAAATCTCTTTATTCAGAAGTGATTGCTTGAGCAACACATTCTAAATGAATTAATAAGCAGTGTCCGCACTGCTTTTTAATGGCTTAGATACTTGTACTTATGGGCATACAATTTCTCAAAGAAATGAACAGCATTTTCTGTCTTATCAGGGCGCTTTTAATGGTTTCTAACATTTATATTTCGCATCACAGCCTGATGTTAAATCAATGAACAAATGGCGTATTTCATAAAAATACTCATTTAGAAGCTATAGAGCAAACAGCATAAAATTATGAAACAAAATATTTAAAATCAATTAATTGATATATCCTTCTCATCTTACAGAATAAGATATTTACTTCTATATATTCAGCTCGATAACATTTTGTTCTATCTATTGTTTTTATAAAACTTGGAAATTGCTTATTAAATTGAAAATAGGGCCTAACAAGGTTTTTGCACTTCAAACCATCAACTAAAAAATAATAGCTGACTATAGATGTATATGCTCATGTAGATTTTCTTAAAAAAATTTCATCACTGAGATAGCAAATTTCACCAATTTTAAAGCTCCCCCTTCTCATATTCCTGATCTACCATCCTTTGTATAAGGCTTGAGAAAATTACAAATAAAATAATTTCTATTGAAAATATTAGGCTTCATCCAAGTAAAAAAGCTCTTTGATGATAAAGATCCATTAAAAATCTCAATTAAATTAGTTATTTTCCCTAAAATCAATATACTGCACGCTATACGAAATTATTTTTCAAAAATCATAAACCTATGACCATCCCCGCAATCATCACATATTCGGATTATTATGTGTTCTTTACATTTCATAGTTATTGAACAACCAATATTCCATCCGTTTATGCAGCGTCACTGCACCCCAAAGCAGAACACATAGCCATGCCCTTATGGCTTTTGCATAGCGGCTGAAATACGCTTTTTTTTGCGTAAAAAAAGAGAATCCGAAGATTCTCTTTTGATGTTTAAGTATGGCGATTAAACCAAACCTTTGCCTTTCAGCACTTCGTACATGGTCGAACCTAATTCAGCAGGACTACGGGTATAAGCCATACCCGCTTTTTCAAAGGCAGCGAATTTCTCTTCAGCTGTGCCTTTACCGCCCGAAATGATTGCCCCTGCATGCCCCATACGTTTACCTTTAGGTGCAGTTACACCCGCGATATAACCAACAACAGGCTTTGTAACATTCGACTGGATATATTCAGCTGCTTCTTCTTCTGCTGTACCACCAATCTCACCAATCATGATGATCGCTTCAGTTTGCGGGTCGTCTTGGAACAGCTTTAAGCAATCAATTTGGTTCATACCCGGAATTGGATCTCCCCCAATACCGATACACGTCGACTGACCTAGACCCAGCTTGGTGGTTTGCGCTACAGCTTCATAGGTCAGAGTCCCTGATCGCGAGATAATGCCGATTTTACCCGGCTGATGAATATGCCCCGGCATAATACCGATCTTACATTCACCCGGAGTAATAATCCCTGGACAGTTCGGACCAATTAGACGTGCATTATTACCATAGGTTTCTAGGTAACGTTTAGCTTTTAGCATATCGAGTGTAGGCACACCTTCCGTAATCACAACGATCAGCTCAACACCTGAATCAATCGATTCAATAATTGAATCTAGGACAAATGGTGCCGGTACATAAATCGAGGTTGCCGTTGCACCCGTTTCACGCACCGCTTCTTTCATGGTATTGAATACGGGCAGATTCAAATGTTGTGTGCCGCCTTTGCCCGGAGTCACCCCACCGACCACTTTTGTGCCGTAAGCAATTGACTGTTCAGAATGGAATGTGCCGTTTTTACCGGTAAAACCTTGTACCAATACTTTGGTGTCTTTATTAACTAATACGCTCATGATCTCTACTCCCTTAGCCTTTTACCGCAGCAACAATTTTTTCTGCAGCATCAGCCAAGCCATTTGCAGAAATCAATTTCAAACCTGATTCATCAAGTAATTTTGCACCCAACTCTGCATTGTTCCCTTCTAGACGAACAACCACAGGTACAGTCACATTTACTTCTTGAACCGCTGCAATAATTGCTTCAGCAATCATGTCACAACGTACAATTCCGCCAAAAATATTAATTAATACACCCTGCACAGAACTATCCGCCAAAATAATTTTAAAGGCTTCAATTACGCGTTCTTTGGTCGCGCCGCCTCCTACATCTAGGAAGTTTGCAGGTTGACCACCATATAGCTTGATGATGTCCATGGTTGCCATCGCTAGACCAGCACCATTCACCATACAGCCAATATTGCCTTCTAAGGCAACATAGTTCAGATCAAACTCAGAGGCTTTCAGCTCACGCTCATTTTCTTGTGATTTATCACGTAAAGCAGCAACTTCAGGCAGACGGTATAGCGCATTTGAATCAATACCGACTTTGGCATCGACACAGAGAATGTCACCATTTTCACGAACAGAGAGTGGGTTAATTTCAAATAAAGCAAAATCATTTTCGACAAAGGCTTGGTAAGCAGCTGTCATGACTTTAACAAATTGATTGATCTGGCTATCTTTTAACTTAAGTGCAAACGCCACTTCACGCGCCTGAAATGGCAATAATCCTACTAAAGGATCAACTTCGACTTTAATGATTTTTTCAGGATTTTCTTCTGCAACTTTTTCAATTTCGACACCGCCTTCAGTGGATGCCATAAAAGTAATACGACGGCTAGAACGGTCAACCACCGCACCTAAATAGAGTTCACGCTCAACCGGATAAACATCTTCAGACACCAGAATGCTATTAACTGGCTGACCATTTGCATCGGTTTGATAGGTCACTAAACGTGAACCAATAATCTGATTGGCATATTCAGCGGCTTCTTCAGCCGACTTTACCACTTTTACCCCACCCGCTTTGCCACGACCACCTGCGTGAACCTGCGCTTTTAATACTGCAAACTTCCCACCAAGCTGCTCAAAAGCATGTACTGTTTCCTCAGCATTGGTAGCAAGAATACCTTCTTGTACAGGCATCCCATATTTTTTTAATAACGCTTTTGCTTGATACTCATGTAAATTCATTGATTAACCTTTTACTACTTATTTGACTTTGTTATTACACGTATTCCCAATATTTCTTGGTTCACATCAATCAATATTGGTATTTTTGGATCTTAAATTTTACTTATCTTTATTTTTAGATGATTATTCATTCAAAAACAACCACCAAATGTAAAAAGAGCGGCCGGAGCCGCTCTTCGAAGAATTACTTACGCTTGCGTTGGATCGCGTGAATCGCACGACCATCAACTGCAAGAGCAGCTTCATGTACGACTTCAGAGAACGTTGGGTGACCGAAAGTCATCAGCTGCAGATCTTCAACTGAAGATACAAACTCAAGTGCGATCATACCTTGGTGAACGATGTCAGACGCAGCAGGTCCAATCACGTGCATACCCAGCAGACGGTCAGTTTTTGCATCAGCAACAAACTTAACAAAGCCTGCGTTTTCACCAGCAGCCATCGCACGACCATTCGCAGCAAAGCCAAATTGACCAGTTTTCACTTCATGGCCTTTTTCTTTCGCTTGCTCTTCTGTTAAACCAACCCACGCCGCTTCTGGGTGTGTGTAGATGACAGAGATGATTGTGTCGTAGTTCACTTGAGCTGCGTGACCGTGCATACGTTCAACAGCCATTACGCCTTCTTCCATTGCTTTATGTGCAAGCATTGGGCCACGTACCAAGTCACCAATTGCGTATACGCCTTCAACCGAAGTTGCACACCAATCGTTTACTTCAACTAGACCGCGTTCAGTGAGTTTAATGCCTGAATCTTCAGCCAATAAACCTTCTGCATATGCTTTACGGCCAACACAAACGATCAATTTATCGAAAGTTTGAGTTTTGTCTTCGCCACCTTGCGTATACTTAACAGTAACTTCACGGCCATTCACTTCTGTACCAGCAACTTTAGCGCCAACACGGATATCAAGACCTTGTTTAGTCAATACTTTTTGGTAGTCTTTCGCCAAAGCTTTATCAGCCATTGGTAAGAATGCGTCCATTGCTTCAAATACAACAACTTCAGCACCTAGACGACGCCAAACAGAACCAAGCTCTAGACCAATGACACCCGCACCAATTACGCCAAGACGTTTAGGCACTTCTGGGAACTCAAGCGCGCCAGTAGAGTCAACAATAATGTCTTGATCTACAGGAGCAACAGGAATATTTACCGGCACAGAACCCGATGCAAGGATTACATATTTAGGTTCTAAAATTTGAGTTTCACCTTCGTGAGATACAAACTCAACTTTCTTACCTGCAAGTAATTTACCTGTACCTTTTAACCATTCGATACCGTTGCCTTTAAGTAGGCCATCAATACCCATTGTTAATTGGTTAACAATTTTGTCTTTACGATCAAGTAATTTTGCAAGATCAAATTTCACTTCACCTGTTGTAATACCGTGGTCATCTAAGTGATGAACGGTATCTTCATAGCGGTGAGATGAATCAAGTAATGCTTTAGATGGGATACAACCCACGTTTAAGCAAGTACCACCTAAAGATGGTTTACCTTTATGAATACGTTTTTCAATACAAGCTACTTTAAAGCCTAATTGAGCAGCGCGGATAGCAGCTTCATAACCACCAGGACCGCCACCAATAACAACTAAATCAAATTGAGACATGTGTATCTCCAAAAATGGGCTTAGAGGATCGCTCTAAGCCCATTGCATTATTCTGAAGTATTAAAGATCAAGGATTAGCTTAGCTGGTTCTTCTAACAATTCTTTGATTGTTACAAGGAAGCCTACTGCTTCTTTACCATCGATTAGACGGTGGTCATAAGAAAGCGCTAAGTACATCATTGGCAAGATTTCAACTTGACCATTTACAGCCATAGGACGTTCTTGGATTTTATGCATACCCAAAATCGCAGTTTGTGGCGTATTTAAGATAGGTGTAGAAAGCAAAGAACCGAAAGTACCACCATTAGTAATAGTGAATGTACCGCCAGTCATATCTTCAATACCCAATTTACCATCACGCGCTTTACCAGCGTATGCACGGATACCATTTTCAACTTCAGCATAGTTCATGCGGTCAGTGTCACGAAGAACTGGAACTACTAGACCACGGTCGCTTGATACAGCAACACCGATGTCGTAGAAACCGTGATAAACGATGTCATTACCATCAATCGAAGCGTTTACAGCTGGGTAGCGTTTAAGTGCTTCAGTTGCCGCTTTAACGAAGAATGACATGAAGCCAAGACGTGCACCATGACGCTTTTCAAAAGCATCTTTGTATTGCGCACGCATTTCCATGATTGGTTTCATGTTTACTTCGTTGAACGTAGTCAACATTGCAGTTTCTTGAGTTGCAGCAAGTAGACGTTCAGCAACACGCTTACGAAGACGAGTCATAGGAACACGTTTTTCGATACGTTCACCAACAGCAACGCTTAATGGCGCAGCAGGAGCAGCTGGTTTAGCTTGATGGTTTGCAACATCTTCTTTAGTGATGCGACCGCCACGGCCAGTGCCAGCAACGTCAGCAGCAGCAATGCCAGACTCAGTCAATGCTTTACGCACTGCAGGAGCTTGATCAGCAACAGGTTGAGCACGTTCAACAACAGGAGCAGCGCCCGCTTGAGTTTGCGCAGCAGCTTGTTCTACTTTCTCTTCTGATTGAACAGCTTGAGTTTGAGCAGCGCCAGAAGCAGCACCTTCTTCAAAAGTCGCAATCACTTCGTTCGATAAAACTGTATCGCCTTCGTTTTTAACAATTGCAGAAATCGTACCGTCAGCAGGAGCTACAACTTCTAAAACAACTTTATCTGTTTCAATATCACAAATCACTTCGTCACGTGATACTGCTTCACCTGGTTGTTTGTGCCAAGTTGCAACTGTACCGTCAGCAACTGACTCTGGGAATACCGGTGCTTTAATTTCGGTTGCCATTATTAAGAATCTCCTGTTATTCAGCTACGATAGCTAAAGCATCATTTACGAGCTGAGCTTGTTGTTTTGCGTGCAAATATGGTGAACCACAAGCCGGTGCAGCAGAAGCTTCACGACCTGCATAACTAATACGAACTTGTTTGCCCGCTTTCATCACGTCGTCATACAGACGCGGAGCGATGAATAACCATGCACCTTGGTTCTTCGGTTCTTCTTGAGCCCAAACCAATTCTTTAACATTTGGATATTGTGCCAGAACTTCAGCAAGACGTGCTTCTGGGTACGGATACAATTGTTCAATACGAACGATTGCTGTGTTGTTCAATTCTTTTTCACGACGTTTTTCAAGTAAGTCGTAGTAAACCTTACCACCACAAAGCACTAGACGAGTTACGTCTGACTTGTTGATGTTGTCGATTTCGTCGATCACAGTTTGGAATGAACCATTTGCAAGTTCTTCTAATGTAGAAGTTGCAAGTTTGTGACGAAGAAGAGACTTCGGTGAAGTCACGATCATTGGTTTACGGATTGGACGAAGTGCTTGACGACGCATCGCATGGTAAATCTGCGCTGGTGTAGTCGGTGTGATCACTTGCATGTTTTCTTCAGCACATAGCTGTAAGAAACGCTCTAAACGAGCTGATGAATGCTCAGGACCTTGACCTTCAAAGCCATGTGGAAGAAGCATAGTCAGACCGCATACACGTTCCCACTTAGTTTCGCCAGACGCGATGAACTGATCGATTACAACCTGTGCACAGTTTGCGAAGTCACCAAATTGCGCTTCCCAAATGACAAGGCTCTTCGGAAGAGTCGTTGCATAACCGTATTCGAATGCAAGAACCGCCATTTCTGACAATAATGAGTCATAGATAGCTGTACGTGGTTGGTTTTCTTTCAAGTTACATAATGGAATGTAAGTTGAACCATCTACTTGGTTATGAAGTTTTGCATGACGGTGTGAGAATGTACCACGACCAACGTCTTCACCTGTTAAACGAACAAGGAAACCTTCATCTAGAAGAGACGCGTAAGCTAATGTTTCAGCAGCACCCCAGTTCAATGGCATTTCACCAGTCTGCATTTTCAGACGGTCATCAATCACTTTAGCAACCTGACGTTGCATCACGAAGCCTTCTGGAAGCTCGCGCATTTTCGCACCAAGCTCTTTTAGACGTTCGATTGGGAAAGTGGTATCCCATTTGTCTGTGTATTCGTGGCCTAGGTAAGGTTTCCAGTCCACAAACATTTTTGTATTTGGCTCAAGTACCAACGCATTTGCAACGTGTTTACCTGCTTCAAGGTCAGAACGATACTGTTCAACCATTGCATCAGCAGAAGCACGATCAAGAACACCTTCTTGTACAAGCTTGTCAGCATAAAGCGTACGTGTAGTCGCTTTTTTATTGATGATTTGATACATCATTGGCTGAGTTGCAGCTGGCTCGTCGGCTTCGTTATGACCACGACGACGGTAGCAGAACATATCGATTACAACGTCTTTACGGAATGTATGACGGAAATCGTGTGCCAATTGAGAAACAAATAATACAGATTCAGGATCATCACCGTTCACATGGAAGATCGGTGCTTGGATCATTTTCGCGATGTCAGTACAGTATTCTGTAGAACGCGCATCACGTGGGTCAGACGTTGTGAAACCAACTTGGTTGTTCACGACGATATGAACTGTACCACCCACGGTATAACCGCGAGTTTGTGACATTTGGAAGGTTTCTTGGTTTACACCTTGACCTGCAAATGCAGCATCACCGTGAACGATGATTGGTAATACATCATCACCACCGATATCTTTACGACGTACTTGACGTGCGCGTACAGAACCTTCTACTACAGGTCCAACGATTTCTAAGTGTGATGGGTTAAACGCTAATGCCAAGTGAACTTCGCCACCCGGAGTCATAACGTTTGAAGAGAAACCTTGGTGGTATTTAACGTCACCAGAGCCTTTTTTATGCAGAGATTTGCCTTCGAACTCACCAAATAGATCAGCTGGGTTTTTACCCATGATGTTTACAAGAAGGTTTAAACGGCCACGGTGAGGCATACCGATAACCACTTCTTTACAACCTACCGAACCCGCACGTTGAATAAGTTCATTCACCATAGGAATGAAAGATTCACCACCTTCAACACCGAAACGTTTCGCACCAACGAATTTGTTACCAAGGTATTTTTCTAGGCCTTCAGCTGCAGTTAGACGTTCAAGGATATGTTTTTTCTGGTCTGCAGTGTAGCCAAATTGACCACGAGTACCTTCAAGGCGTTGTTGAATCCAACGTTTTTCTTTTGTATCAACAATGTGCATGTATTCAACACCAATCGAAGCAGTATAAGTTGCTTCCATTGCTTGAACCATTTCACCTAGTGTTGCTTCAGATTTACCGATTGCAAGGTTACCTGTATTAAATACAGTGTCTAAGTCAGACTGAGTTAAACCATGCGCAGCAAGATCTAGATCAGGCACGATTTCACGTTTTGCAAGACCTAGTGGATCTAATTTTGCGTTTTGATGACCACGGTTACGGTATGCAGCGATCAACTGTAATACACCGATTTGACGGCGTTCATGCTCAGAACTTACTGCACTTTGCACTACAGGCTGAACACGGCTTGAATTACGGCCTAATAATAGGAATTGCTCACGTACATTGCTGTGTGGTTGATCACCTTTCGGGAATTTATCGAAGTATTCACGCCAATCAGCCTCTACTGAGTCTGGAGCCGTTAGATACTGCTCATAAAGTTCTTCAATATACGCTGCACTGTCAGCGCTAAGTTCAGTGTCAAGACGCAGTGCGTCAGCAACTTCTTGCATTTGTGGACCCATTTCCTATTGCAAAACATTTCAGGATGCTTTTTAAGCGAACCCATGATTAGTAATGTCAAATTGGTAATATGACATTAGTCCCCATTAGGCTTAAGCCTTGAGGCGTTATCACTACATTAGGATTACCCAATGTGATTAATGAACAATAACGCCCTCAGCGGCATCATTACTCATTGAGAAATACCCGACATAAATCGGGCAATTTTTGCAAATCATCTTAGAAAAAATAAATTTTTCGCAATTATCTTTTCTAAAGCGACTTTATTAACATTTATATACCGTCTACAGCGCTTAAATTGTAGAAAAAATGTACCCAATTCAAAGTCATTTTTTACATATAGTGATACTTTAAATGCTAACACGTTCGAGCATTTTCAATTGATTTTTTTGACACATACCTCTCATAAATTAGCGAAATACACTGTTTGTATTTTCATCTATGATATGGTGCTACATATAAAATGATCTTTCAATTAAGACAAAAGTCTACGTTCGATTTTTACCTCATCTCATATACAAAAACAAAAGAGAGCTGACATTCCTATCCTCTCTCTTTTTACTACGTTACATAATAACATCTTCTAATCCTTTTGACAGACTTGAACGAGCGTTTCATCAATAAATAACCATTTATCTATCACTTTATACTTTTAATTCACTACGTTTCTATGAAATCCATTTATAGCACTCTGCAATGACAGCGAATAACTTTCACTATCATCATTTTTATATATGACAAAAAAAGCGCACCCAATGGTGCGCTTTTTTTTACTGCTAAATCTATTAACCAAGATCTAAAAGCATATTACGGATGTGACCGATTGCTTTAGTTGGGTTAAGACCCTTAGGACATACAGATACACAGTTCATGATACCTTTACAACGGAACAATGAGAATGGGTCGTCAAGACAAGCCAAACGCTCTTGAGTTGCTGTATCACGAGAGTCAATGATGAAGCGATATGCGTTCAACAATGCTGAAGGACCCAAGAACTTGTCTGGGTTCCACCAGAATGATGGACATGAAGTTGAACAACATGCACAAAGAATACATTCGTACAAACCATCTAAATGTTCACGCTCTTCAGGAGACTGCAAACGCTCTTTAGGAGGCGCAGGCTGATTGTTGATTAGGAACGGATGGATTTTGTTGTACTGATCGTAGAACTGATTCATATCTACAACCAAGTCTTTAATAACTGGAAGACCTGGAAGTGGACGAATTGTAATCACTTCTGGTAAGTCGTTTAGGTTCCAAAGACACGCTAAACCATTTTTACCATTGATGTTTACACCATCAGAACCACAAATACCTTCACGACATGAACGACGGAATGTTAATGATTCGTCTTGTACTTTTAATGCTAGAAGCGCATCAAGCAACATACGGTGCTTGTCAGTCAACTCTAGTTTAAAAGTTTGCATGTACGGAGCTGCATCCTTATCAGGATCGTAGCGGTAGATATTAAATGTACGAGTACCTCTACTCATCTTACTTCTCCCAATTAGAATGTACGTGGTTTAGGTGGAATAGCATCTACAGATAAAGGCTTGTAACGTACTGGTTTGTACTCAAGACGGTTATCTACAGAGAACCATAAAGTGTGTTTCATCCACTCATCATCACGACGGCCGTATGGGTAGTCAGCATGATCAGGTGGTAATTCGAAATCTACCACTGTATGCGCACCACGACATTCTTTACGTGCAGCTGCAGAAATTAATGTCGCTTTTGCAACTTCATACAAGTTTTCAACTTCTAGAGCTTCAACACGTGCTGTGTTAAATACTTTAGATTTGTCTTTCAAGTGAATGTTGCGTACACGTGGTTCGATCGCAAGAATCTGTTTCACACCTTCTTCAAGAAGTGCAGATGTACGGAATACACCAGCATGGTCTTGAACGATGTCACGGATTGCATCAGCAACTTCTTGAGCATTTTCACCAGAAGTAGATTCATCAAGATGACGAACACGATTCAAAGTGTTTTCAAGAACAGTTGTAGGTAATGGAGCGTATTCATCACCATGGTGTTTAGTTACGTAGTCAACAATATGTTCACCAGCAGCTTTACCAAATACAACCAAGTCAAGCAATGAGTTTGTACCTAGACGGTTTGCACCATGTACAGATACACATGAACATTCACCGATTGCATAAAAACCTTTCACTGGTTTAGTGAAATCACGGTCGCCCGCGTTGTGTGAGTACACATCAGTTTCTTTGTTGTAGTTCGCAACCAAAGCTTCAGTTTCACGAGAAACAGGAACAACCACTTGACCATGAATGTTTGTAGGAATACCACCCATTTGGTAATGGATTGTAGGTACTACAGGAATTGGCTCTTTAGTGATGTCAACGTTCGCGAATTTCTTACCAATCTCAAATACAGATGGAAGACGTTTCATGATTGTTTCAGCACCAAGATGCGTCATATCAAGCAAGATGTAGTCTTTCTTAGGACCACAGCCACGACCTTCTTTAATTTCTTGGTCCATAGAGCGTGATACGAAGTCACGAGGTGCCAAGTCTTTAAGTGTCGGAGCATAACGTTCCATGAACGGCTCACCAGCATCGTTACGAAGGATCGCACCTTCACCACGACAACCTTCTGTCAACAATACGCCTGCGCCCGCAACACCTGTTGGGTGGAATTGCCAGAATTCCATATCTTGTAATGGAATCCCTGCACGAGCTGCCATACCAAGACCGTCACCAGTGTTAATATAAGCGTTAGTAGATGCACGGTAAACACGACCAGCACCACCAGTAGCGAACAATGTTGCTTTACCTTGGAATACTGCAATTTTACCCGTTTCTTGGTCAATTGCTGTCACACCAAGGACATCGCCTGCTTCGTTACGGATCAAATCAAGTGCGATCCATTCTACGAAGAATTGAGTACCCATTTTCACGTTGCTTTGATAAAGCGTGTGAAGAAGTGCGTGACCTGTACGGTCGGCAGCAGCACATGCACGTGGAACTGGTTTTTCACCATAGTTCGCAGCATGACCACCAAACGGACGTTGGTAAATTGTACCGTCAGCGTTACGGTCAAATGGCATACCTAGGTGTTCAAGCTCATATACAACTTGAGGCGCTTCACGAGTCATAAACTCAATTGCGTCTTGGTCACCTAACCAGTCAGAACCTTTAACTGTATCGTAGAAGTGGTAGTGCCAGTTATCTTCTTGCATGTTACCAAGAGATGCACCAATACCACCCTGCGCTGCAACAGTGTGTGAACGAGTTGGGAATACTTTAGTCAGTACAGCAACTTTCAAACCAGCTTGAGCAAGTTGGTAAGAAGCACGCATACCTGAACCACCACCACCAACGATGACTGCATCGAAAGTTAGGTGTGGAATATTTGTGTAATCTTCTTTAGGGGTTATAGCGCCCATGATATTTTCCTATCAATTTGCCCAAAAAATCTGGATCGCCCAGATCGCGTATGCAAATACTGCAACAATCACTGCAGAAGTCAGCACTAAACGCAGACCGTTTGCTGAAGGACCCATTTGACGAGTAGTCACATAGTCAGTGAATACTTGCCACATACCAATCCAAGCATGCGCAACAAGAGATAAGACAGACAATAAAGACATAATCTTCATTGGTGTTGTCATCATAAAGCCATACCATTGCTCAAAAGTGAATCCGCTATTGCAAAGGATCCAGCCCAGTACAACAATAGTATAAACAGCCAATACAACGGCACTTACACGCTGGATAAACCAATCGCGAGAACCTGATCCTGTTAAACCTGTAGCACTTTTCATTAGAGAACAATCCATACAAATGCTGCAACAATACCGATTGCAGACAAGATCAATGAAATAGTAGCTGCGATACGACCACTTTGAAGTTCTTCAGCAACGCCAAGATCTGCAAATAGATGCTTGATACCACCGATAAGGTGATAAATTAAGCCGGCTACAAATACCCATACGACAAAACGCACAATAAAGCTATCAAACACAGCTTGAACTTGCGCAAAACCTTCAGGTGAAGATAAAGATTTGTCTAAAATCCAAAGAAGGACCGGTACGAGTAAAAATACGATAACACCTGATAGACGGTGTAAAATTGATGCAATAGCCACAGGGGATTTTAAGTTTACGTCTAAAACTTGACCCATGGACAAATTGACAGGTCTGTTGCTTTTCACAGCGGGCATCCTGTAAGTAAAAACTCCATCCGGAGTTTGTTGGAATTAATTCGTAGGAAAGCTAGCATAGTCAGACATTACAATATAATAAACTCTGCAGCTGTCTGATCTTATAAACGACAGGGAATTATAAAACGTGAACTTTCAAAACACAAACGAAGACAATTAGGAATTTTGCAAAATATCCTTAAATAAGAATCATTAACAATAACTTTTCTAAAAAAAAATACCTTATTTATCTAAGAAAATCATACTATGTTGTTGGTTTTAATCAGTTAAATGTAAATTTAACTTATTGTTTTTGTGTGTATATAGCGATTTAAACTTTTAGACTAAAGATGAACAAATCTAAATCTTTCTTTTCCCACTACATTTTAAAATCTTCCAACACATTCGCCAAGCCATAATCATAAAAATAAATGTGCATCATTTTCTCAAATGATAAAACTCAAAGATCATGAAACGAAATAAGAACTTAGTCTGTGCATAAAAATCTCAGCAACAGCAAATCTGTTTAATAAAACGCCATTTTTTACCTTTCAAATGACAAAAATGATCATTTATTAAGCTTTTAAAGGCGTTTAATTAACTATTTTTTAACCAAACGAACTTTTTTTTAAGGGCGATTAAGTCGTTTTAATTATGAATAAGAAAACAGCAATTTAGAGCCACAGATGTGTGTAAGTTACGAAAATTATAATAATTTAATGAAATAGCGGTCTTGTAATTCATATTTGTTTCAGAGTTTTTAAGAATTAAAAATTGCTTACAATTAAGGCAATAGGCTTTTTTTAATCTGCACCTCCCCTGCAATTTGACTTATTATACTGCGTCGGCACTGTGATTTTACTCATTTTTTAAGCGGATGAATTGTGCTTCATTTCAAGGAATGATCCTCAATTTATATCCATAAGTATAATTGACAAAATTTCAGTTCCCTCTAATCTTAGAGCAAATTTTTGATCTGTCTGATTCTCGCATTAAAAGATTAGTACTGAGTCAGATAAAACATTCACCAGGACAGGAGATCTATTGAATGTCTGAAGCAACTGGCAAAAAAGCCGTTTTACAGCTTGATGGCAAAGAAATTGACTTACCAATTTACAGTGGCACTCTAGGCCCAGATGTAATTGACGTTAAAGATGTATTGGCCGCAGGTCACTTTACTTTTGATCCTGGTTTTGTCTCAACGGCTGCTTGTGAATCTAAAATCACTTTCATTGACGGCGGTAAAGGTGTTCTTCTACACCGTGGCTACCCAATCGACCAGCTTGCTACTAAAGCAGACTACTTAGAAACTTGCTACCTTCTTTTGAACGGCGAGCTTCCTACTGCTGAACAAAAACAAGAATTCGATGCTAAAGTTCGTAACCACACTATGGTTCACGATCAAGTTGGCCGTTTCTTCAATGGTTTCCGTCGTGACGCTCACCCTATGGCGATCATGTGTGGTGTTGTTGGTGCGCTTTCTGCGTTCTATCATAACGGTTTCGATGTTGAAAACATTGACCACCGCGAAATCACTGCTATTCGCTTAATCGCTAAAGTTCCTACTTTAGCTGCTTGGACTTACAAATACACAGTAGGCCAACCATTCGTTTACCCACGTAATGACTTAAGCTACGCAGAAAACTTCTTGTACATGATGTTTGCTACTCCTGCAGACCGTGATTACAAAGTTGACCCTATTCTTGCTAAAGCAATGGACCGTATCTTCACGCTTCATGCTGACCACGAACAAAACGCGTCTACTTCTACAGTACGTCTTGCTGGTTCTACTGGCGCTAACCCATACGCATGTATCGCTGCGGGTATCGCGGCTCTATGGGGACCTGCTCACGGCGGCGCGAACGAAGCTGTTCTTAAGATGCTTGACGAAATCGGCACTGTAGAAAACGTTGCTCCGTTCATGGAAAAAGTGAAAACTAAAGAAGTTAAACTTATGGGCTTCGGTCACCGAGTTTACAAAAACTTCGATCCACGTGCGAAAGTAATGAAAGAGACTTGTGACGAAGTGTTAACTGCACTTGGTATCAACGATCCACAACTTGCTTTGGCTATGGAACTTGAACGTATTGCGCTTTCTGACGAATACTTCATCAAACGTAACCTATACCCTAACGTAGACTTCTACTCAGGTATCATCCTTAAAGCGATTGGTATCCCAACAGAAATGTTTACTGTAATCTTCGCTCTTGCACGTACTGTTGGTTGGATCAGCCACTGGTTAGAAATGCACAGCGCACCTTACAAAATCGGTCGTCCTCGTCAGCTTTACACTGGCGAAACTCAACGCGATATCCAAGGTCGTTAATTCGAAAGAATTGTGCGAATCTAAAAACCGTCCCTTTGGGGCGGTTTTTTTATGCAACTAGAATTATTTTGCACTTTAAAACAGCCCCATCTGACTGAATTTTCCAACTCAATCATTAGATAAAACGATGCCTCACAAGCTATAAAGTATGGTGTATATTGCTTAATGTATTTTAAATCGCCATTTTCTAGACAATCGCACACTGCTTCATCAGATATCGTCATAAAAAAAGCCCAATGCCACGTAGAAATTAGGCTGTAAACAAAAGGTTTAAATATTGATGATGCTTCATTTTGGCTTATCGAGTTAAGCGACATTTATTAAACCAAAGTCTCTAAGCAACAGTCTCATAATCTGCCAAATCCACATGTTTAAGACGCTGCTTTAACTGTTTCAGTGACCACGGCCAAGCTGCAAAATTGCGCCCATTGGCATCTAAGTAATAGCTCTTACAGCCGCCACTATTAAAGACTGTCGTCTGTAGATGTGTCTGCACTTTTGCATTGTGATAGGCCAATACATTTGGCTTAATTTCAAGCCGTTGTATCTTCTCTTGTTTCATTTTTACCAAGGCATCGACGATATACCCAACCTGTGCTTCTGCAATCCCAATGAATGAGTCATAAACCAAAATATTTGGCCCGAGCACCAAGAAGGCATTAGGTACTTGCGCGATACTGGTACCCAAAAACGCTTCAGGAGAACTGTTTTTCCAAAGTTCTGACAATAACTCCCCTTTGGCATTTTTTACACGTTGTCCAATCGGCGGATGAGAAACTTCAAATCCTGTGCCCCAAATAATGACATCGACTTCATGACGTTCACCATTTGCAGCGATGACGGTATTACCTTCTATTTCAACTAAACCATGTGGCACAAGTTCAACATTGGCTTGCTGCAATGCAGGATAATAGTTATTGGCAAATAAAAGACGCTTACAACCAATAGAAAAGTTTGGTGTTACTTTTTCACGTAATTCAGCATCTTGAATTTGTGTTTTCAACAACTGACGACCCAAATAATTGACTGGCTCTAACAGTGAAGGATTACGCAGTCCTAAATTGATACCATTTAATATACCGGCCACACTTTTGCGCCAAGTTTCTTGAACAGAGGGAAAGCGTGTAATCATGCCTTTCGCACGGTCATTCAGTGGTAAATCTGCTTTTGGTAATACCCATGGCGCAGTCCGTTGAAACACCACCACATTTTTGGCAATAGGTTGAATCTGAGGAATAAACTGAATCGCAGATGCTCCCGTACCTATCACTGCAATACGTTTCTCTTTTAAGTCATAGGCATGGTTCCATCGCGCAGAATGGAACATTTCACCTTTAAAGCTTTCAATACCTTTAATTTTTGGAATTTGCGGTTCAGTAATCGGCCCAGTGGAAAAAATTACCGTTCTCGCCGCATACTTACCTTTACTGGTCTCCAATTGCCATTGCTTTAATTGCTCATTCCATTCCGCTGCCATTAATTCACAGTTGAACTGAATGTTGCGATACAGCGCATGCTGCTCCGCAACATCTTCTAAATAGTTCAGAATCTCAGGTTGCTTGGCAAATAAATGACTCCATTTATGACTCGGCGCAAATGAAAACGAATATAAAGCAGAAGGGACATCACATCCACAACCTGGATAGGTGTTGTCGCGCCATGTTCCTCCCACGCGATTGGCTTTTTCCAAAACCACATAATCGGTATAACCCCGTTCATTCATTTGATGAGCTGCGGCTAAACCGGATATCCCCGCACCAATCACAATGGTATCGTAGACACGTACTTGATTTTCTACGCTTGGTTTTTCTAGACTAGGCTCTGACTCTGCTTGGTCTTGTGCTGCTTTTTTAGCTTTGGCAGAAGACGATGCAGGACGACGTGCATTAGTATGTGCTGTGGGCTTTTTAGTTTGAGTTTTATCTTGATCTAATGCTTTTACATCTTCGTCATGTAATTGTGTCGGCATGTTCATGCTTTTGCTCCCGACTTTTTAATATAGTTGTTAAATATGGGATAACCCACCCCCAATAAGCGGGTATAGGTTTGCGGGGATAAACGCTTTAACCACCAAAATAATTTGGCATCAGGTTGTGGAATGGTATACAACTTCCCTGCATCTAAATTATTCAATGTCAAATTGACTACATCGTGGCTCGTCGTAAATGCATGATTCATCAGCAATTGATCAGCTAAGCCTGAATATCGATTGGGCAAGCGACCATTTTTCATAATATTGGTTGGCACCAAGGTTGGGCACAGCACATTCACACGGATATTTGCCGATCGCAGCTCAGCCGATAAAGTTTCAGACAATGCCAACACACTCGACTTCGTCACGTTATATGCTGTCATTTCTGGTGCAGCAGTATATGCCGCAGCAGAAGCAACATTAATAATCGCGCCGCCCTGCTTATTTTGTTTCAGCTTAGGTACAAAATAATGACAGCCATGCACTACACCCCACAAATTGACATGCATACACCACTGCCAGTCGTCTAAACTCAGCTCATCAAATTTACCACCCAGCCCGACGCCTGCATTGTTGATCACTAAAGTCACAGCATGTCCCATCAACTGCTCAGCTTGCTCTGACAATGCTTTTACTTCTTCAGCCTTACCTACATCACACTGCACTGCACTGCATAAGCATTTGATGAGGTCATGGATTGAATTTGATCCACCGTTTCCTGTGCTGCCTCTAAATGAATATCGGCACAGACCACTGTTCCGCCACGACGTGCTAGCTCTAAAGCAAAGCTTCGTCCAATACCACTGCCTGCACCTGTGACCACCGCATAAGCGTTTTCACTTGGCTTGTTCTTTTTTCCAAATAGACCCATGGTTTTGTCCTTTTATCGTTTTAATGCTGGGGTAAATTCTTTGACAAAATAAGGTGTCAACACGCCATCAACAGGGTTCAACAAGCGCTTTTTGTAATATTCAAGAAATGCAGAAGTGTCATGATCATTCGGGTGAAAACTTGGTCGTAGATAGTCAAAAATATGCCCGAGGCTGCTGCCATAAACACCATCTCTTAGCCCAAAAATCAGTTGGAAACTGCGCGGAACATCTTTCCAGTAGCTTAGGCTAATCAAATTTGATGGCTTTCTGTAGAAAGGGACAATCGATGCACCAATTGAAATCAAACCCAAAATGGTAATTAATGCAGGGAAAAAGCCAGCAATACGTAAAGCATAATTACCTGATAATTCTTGATAAACATCATAGGCAATGTCTTTGTGTTCAGACTCTTCCAACATATGCCACATCCAAATAGCGCGCTGCTTTTCATCTATTGAATTAAAAAAGATTTCTTCATGATTCATCATGTATTCCGCAAGCACTGCGGTGAAATGCTCAATTGCTGCCATTAAGGATAACTTCATTGGCTGTGGCATACGTTCAAAACCATAGGCAAAGACGTAGTGTTCTAACTTTCTAAAAAATTGCACAGGCAGATTTCTTGCGCGATACGCTTCATTCATTTCTTCATGCATACGTGAATGAATGGCCTCTTGCCCAATCAACGACGTGACACGTTGTCTTAATACAGGATCTTGAATAAAGTCGCGATGATATCGAGCAGTATCAATCACCAAATCTTCGCCACGGGTTAAGAAAATAGATAAAGATGCAAAATAGGCACTGGCCAATTCTGCATTCATATAAAATTTTGGATCAATTTTTTCTGGTTCGAAATCAAATTTCATATGACGAATAGGAACAACGGCAGACTGTTTTGTTGGGTCAAAGACAGGGCCTGCAAATACGCGTGCTAACATTTTTTTTATCGGTTGAAAAGCGCTCATGATTTTGCTCTCAATTTGGGTGTTTCCCCTTCATTGACTTCATGTCGATTGAAGGAAAAACACATAGATTGAGGATCAAATTAAGTGAGATAGATCACTAGACCATTAGCAAAACCGACCTCTCGATTTGCAAAAATGCTCAAATATTTTCTTTGTCAGACAATCTTTAAAACATCGATGCTGTATGGCTCAAAAGCTTGTCATTAAAGGTCATGGCGTATTTTGAGTGAGTGACGTTTATTGGATTTTTTGCATTTCACCAGTCGCAGATTGATAGACCCATTGATGATCAAACAGGCTTTCGTCTAAATGATCCAGTTTAAAATTACCGATAGCCACAGCATAGAATCCATTGCCCTGCTGCTTCAAATGTGTGATCTCTTGCATGAGTTCTTCAGTCAGTTGACCCATTATAAAGTCGGAAATCACCACCACATCGGCATGTACAAAATTCGGTTGTTTCAGCATGTCCACGGCATGATTCATCGCAGGGATAATATCTGTTCCCCCATGAAATGACTGCCCTAAAAAGTGAATGACATCATCCAAAGCACTATTATGTTGTAAATTCAGCGCGGTTAAATTGGTCGAGAAATTTACCAAATACATCGCTCGCTTTTCTTTTAGCGCTCGAATCGATAAATATAGACAAATCGCTTTGGAAATCAGTTCAGGTTGCCCATTCATTGAGCCACTGGTATCTAAGCAGACAATCATCGGGCCTTTTTGTCCGACTCGACGCTGCGTATGGCGTGGGTCTTCGATCACCCTTCCCTGTTGCTGCCCTTCTCGATTAAAACTCATCAGATTAGATTCTAAATATTTCAAATCAAATAAAACTTGCAAGTCTGGATCGGCTAACAGCGCCAACTCGCTAGGTAAAGCCATACTGAGTTCTTGTGCCAATTTAATTCCAGTAATTTCCTCTTGCGCCATCGGGGTGTGAATAAGCTGCTGTGGCTCTTGTTCTAACTGAGCAGAAATCCGCTTACGTGGTATATTCGGCTGTGCGCTTCCGATCATTTGACATAAACGTTTAAGCGCCCGATCTTGCTCGAGATAATTCGCCCATTGCTCAAAGTTCTGTACATCATGCTCAGTTAATTGCCCTTTGGAATAGTCTAGAAAAATCCCAGTTTCAAACCCGACACTGTCATGGTGCTTGACCATTTTCGACAATGTCGCAAGAAAATCTTTGATTTCATCTAAAAAGGCATCTCGTTGTAACCTGAGCTGCTCAAACTCCCAATGCGCAATGGCTTCGGTCAATTTACGCTGCCATTTGCCTTTAAATAGCTCTATTTGTAATTGACGCTGCTGCTTGGTCAGCAATGGCTGTTGGCTCTGTTGCCACATTTCAGTGAATTCTGGAATCCCTAAGGTTTGCATGAAGGCGGCATATTCAGTGTGGAATTGAACAAAATCACCCTGCTCCCAATGCTTTAACGCAAGCCAATATTCCAATTGCTGCTGCGCCACTGCATAGGGATGCTGCTGATCTAAACTCGATTTTGCCTGAAAGGCCCATTCCTGAATTTTTTGATCGAGCTTTTTTGCAACTTTATGATCTTCCAACCAATGTTTTAAACTGGATTGTTTTAATTCATCATATAGTTGTGAACTTAATTCATCGAGTGCCGATTGAGTTTGATGTCGTGTCAGTTTTAATTGCGACATAACTGTTCCAAGCGCTCACAATCTTGTAACTGCAACTGATATCTCGCCAATTGCTGCTCAATAGATTGAATTAATTGTTGAATATCCTGTTCAGTGACAAAGACCGATTTAAACTGATGTTTTTGACTGTTAAAGCGTTCCGTCAACAGATCCAATTCTGTTTGAAACAGTGCTTTGAGCTGTTGAACTTCGTGTAACAGCTCATATTGGCTTTGTGCTGAAAGAGAGCTGCGTGGACTACCTTTGGTATGTTTTATATACGGCGTCACCACTTCTTCTAAGCCGTAATAACCACCTTTTAACGTACATACTCTTGAACCATTAAAATTACATACGATGCCACGCACTTCTTCACCAGTATCATCTAAGGCAAAGAAGTCCTTTTTCGTATCCATTTTATCCAGTTCGAGATACAACACTTTATCTTTATAGTGTCGATCTAGATTAGTCACTGCACGCAAGTAGTCAATGCCATGAATTAAATAACTCTCATACACATCATCGGTATAATAAAAATGATTGAGCACCCGCTGTTCAAGTGCATCCTTCTCTGCCACATGTTGTTCGAATTGCAAACCGTAATTTAAGCCATTTTCAGCCAATACTTCATCTATCTGCTGCGAAACAAAAGCAATGTCTTCAGGCTGATTCCATAAGCAATGTTTTAAAATTAATAGATCACTCAAAATCACCGATGGACGATCATTTAAAAATGCACAGGCTTTGACTAAATAAGCCACACGTTGCCAACGACGGTCAGAGACATAGACCACGTGATCTTCAAAGTTATGGTTGAGTCGAGTTTTAAGTTGATCAAACAGATTTAAAATCGAAGCGGGTAATTCCATCTGATATATCTGTTCCCGCCAATCTTGCAACTCCGCTTTTTTTATTTTTAAGGTCGCATCGACTTCAACACTGACTTGACTCGGTTTGGCCTCTAATAGTGCATGGAAGTTTTCTGCAACAGCAATCGGCGGCACTTCTAAGCGCAAAATAAAACGATCATACAAGGCATCTAGACCTTGATTTGGTTCGGGAATTTCATTCGATGCACTGACCAAAACATTCAATGGAACTTTTTGGACAATGTCACCATTTTTAAAACTCCGCTCATTCACCAAGGTCAGTAAAGTATTTAAAATCGCAGGGCTGGCTTTCCAAATTTCATCTAAAAATGCAAAATCTGCCCGTGGTAAATAATGTTCTGTTTTACGAATATATTGATCTTCTTTTAAGGCTTTAATTGATACCGGTCCAAAAATTTCTTCCGGCGTACTGAAACGATTCATCAAATATTCAAAATAGTCATGGACTTCAAAAGCAGAAGCGATTCGACGTGAAATCAAACTTTTTGCTGTGCCGGGCAAACCATATAAAAAGGTATTCATGCCCGCAACACCAGCCAACAAACTCAAAGCAATAATCTGCTCACGTTCATACATATTTTTGCTGATTTCAGAAATTAAAGTATTGATCCGTGCTTGCATCTGACTATCTGTTTGACCGAAAACTAAATTGTAACGCCCTAACTGTTTTTTCGCTGTAGCAGATGCAAAAATATCGCTTTTTAAATACAGAGCAACAGCGCGATGCCTTATTTTCAGGTTATAGTAAATCTGAAAATTCCTTTGGAACTCTAGACACTTTTCACATGTTGCTCTTTTTTCACACACTCATTCGACTGTTAAAACTTGAAGGTTTTAAATATCGATCCCTCACGGCAGGTGAAATATCCATGTGTCGCAGTGTGTTTGGTGATTTGATTCAATATGAACAAGTGAAAGTGATGAATCACCCTTTTTTGCCTTGGCAATCGGCACATGTGGTCATGGCGCCTCAGGGGTATATCCATGCACGAAATTTACTGTTTAAAGCGGACTATGCCAAAGCGTCTTTAGGATATCGTGCCCTGTTTATTCATGAAATGGCCCATGTTTATCAATACCAGCAACAGATCAATGTTTTGGGTCGGGGTGCTATTTTGCAGATGGCGTATTTCTTCAGTTTTAAAAAATATAATCCATACCGCTATACCCTCAAAGCACACAAGGCATTTTTTGACTACAACATTGAGCAACAAGGTGACATTGCACGTGACATCTATTTAAAGCGAATTAAAAATATTATTTTATATCCTGAACTTGTTCATCAAATTGAGCTATAAAGCTTCCATGCTCTGTAGCGAATATTTTTAGATAAAATTGAATATCGCCTGATCATTCTATTTCACACTAGTGCTCGACCATTGACGCTATTTTGAGTACAAAAAAACAGCATTAATATTTACTTTATGGCACATAAGCTCAGCTAGGCTTTTAAAAGCTATGAATACCTCTAGTATCTCGCTTAAATTCAGATAAAATAGGCTCACCTTATTTTTTTGCTTTGCATCAAAACAAGTGAATTATCATACGATGATGGTGTTTTGTTTTCGCCTTTCGGCAGTATTTTTCGTATCTAAATACACTCGCTGAATAATCACAATAATACAAATCAGTGTGTTAAGTGTATTCACCTATAGGAATAGGATTTAGTTGGAATGAATAGTTTTAAAATTGCACTTGCTCAGTTCTCTCCGCATATTGGTAATCTAGAATCAAACGCAGCAAAAATGCTTCAACAAGCCAATGCTGCAAAAGAACAGAATGCAGATATTATTGTTTTTCCGGAACTTTCTACAGTTGGTTATCCTGCTGAAGATTTATTATTACGTCCAAGTTTAAATAAACGTACACAGCAAGCTTTTGAACAATTAGCAAGCATTAAGGACATCGTTTTAGTCTTTGGTTTTGTAAATCAAACTGAAGATGGTCAGCGCTATAACTCTGCTGCTGTCATGAAAAATGGTCAAGTTCTCGGGATTTACAATAAACAAAATCTTCCAAACTATAGCGTTTTTGATGAAAAACGTTATTTCAGTGAGGGTCATCAACACCTTGTCTTTGAATATTTAGGTCATAAGTTTGGTGTGTTGATTTGCGAAGATGTTTGGGCATTACCAACTGTTCAACAGCTTGCTCAGTTAAATGTTGAAACCGCTTTGGTTTTAAATGCTTCACCTTATGAAGTTGGTAAACCACAGCATCGCATTGAAACCATGGCTGCATTGACCAAACAATTGAACATCAATTTGGTTTACTGTAACCAAGTGGGCGGTCAAGATGACCTTGTCTTTGATGGCACAAGCTTTGTGATGAACAATTCAGGTGAAGTTGCATTGCAAGCACCGAGTTTTGTTGAAGATCTATATATCGCAGAATACGATGCTGAACAAAAAGCCTTTAAAACAGGTGCAATCACGCCTGTATTAAATACCATGGCTGAAATCTACCAAAGCCTTGTGATCGCAACACGTGACTACGTACAACGTTCAGGCTTCCCAGGTGTGATTTTAGGTCTATCTGGTGGTATTGACTCAGCATTAACTTTAGCGATTGCTGCCGATGCGATTGGCGCAGATAAAGTTCAAGCGGTCATGATGCCATATACTTATACTGCACAAATCAGTGTTGAAGATGCGGCTGAACAAGCCAAGAATATGGGCGTAACTTTTGGTATTGCCGAAATCAATCCAATTGTGAATGGCTTTATGCAAACCTTGTTCCCATTCTTTGGCAATGCACCGACAGATGCAACTGAAGAAAACCTACAAGCGCGTTCTCGCGGTACATTGTTAATGGCCTTATCGAATAAGTTCGGCAATTTAGTCCTTTCTACAGGGAACAAGTCTGAATTATCTGTTGGCTACTGTACATTGTACGGTGACATGGTCGGTGGCTTTGCGGTTCTTAAAGACGTCTATAAAACGATTGTATTTGAACTAGCAAAATACCGTAACAGCATTTCAGAAACACCAGTGATCCCTGAACGTGTGATTACTCGCCCACCTTCTGCGGAACTTCGTCCAGATCAGAAAGACCAAGACTCTCTACCTGAATACGAAGTATTGGATGCCATCTTATATGCCTATATCGAAGAAGACATGAGCCAAGATGACATCATTGCTAAAGGTTTTGATGCTGAAATTGTGAAAAAAGTCATCCGTTTGGTTGATCTAAACGAATACAAACGTCGCCAAGGCGCGATCGGTCCACGTATCAGCTCACGTGCATTTAGCCGTGAACGTCGCTATCCGATCGTGAATGGTTGGAAACCGGGTATCTAATTACTTGATTCAAATCAAAAAAGCCCAGTTATAGAACTGGGCTTTTTTATAGGCGCAAAATACGCAGCAGTAAAAATAAAAAATAATTGAGAAGTATATTTCAAAAGTCAGGTCATAAAATAATGCAGTTAAAGATTTGAGTTGTCTTTTATTTCCACATAAACATCGTAAATAGATCATTTTATTAGTGCTGTAATTATTTCAATCTATTTGACTTTTTCAAGGCACAAAAAAAGAGACCAAGCTGAGAGCTTGGTCTATAAAAATGGTGGCTATGACGAGACTTGAACTTGTGACCCCCGCATTATGAGTGCGGTGCTCTAACCAACTGAGCTACATAGCCGTAAACTGTGGTGGCATTATCTAGATTTCATACATTATCGTCAAGCATTTTTGTTTGCAATTGTTCAGAGTTTAAACAAGCAAAGTTCAAGATGTTACTATTTAAGCAAATCATGCTATTTTTAGCCCTAATTACTATATTTTTTGATTAAAAATTAGAGTTTTATCATGCAATTCAATTCGATAAAAAAAATCTGTCTGACCCTTAGCCTAACCGTTATGACACTGACGGGCTGCCAAATCGTCTCCCCAATTTTTGTTGACTATAATGGTGTACGACGTGATGTGGCGACTTGGATTAATAAACAGCCTTTATTGAGCATGCAACAAAAGCGCAGCATGGCTCAACTTAGCCGAGCACAGCAACCAATCATTCGACTCGACTTCAATGATCAGGAGAAATTAGTCAGTGTTGCTCGCGCCAATGAAGCTGCAATGTATTGTGCCAATCAGTATTTATCAGCGCGACAAATTCAACGCCTGCAAAAACAGATTTTCCCTGAAGATGCGTTGCATAAATTAAGCTTGCTTGAGCAACAAGCGTTGCATATTACCCTGACAGAGCAAGAGAAACGGTGTGATTGAAACCATGTCCACTGATGGATGAATTATCTAGGCTCAATTTTTTCAGCACCAAATTGTCTTACAATCTAGACATAGCTGCTTACATTATTGAGCATTTTTGCTATCGCTAAGCGAGGTGAAAACAAGTCTATATTTTTGCAATATTTTTATTGCAAATTTCGCAATATCCTTATGAATTTACTTGGTTTTATTCCCAAATAAAAAAGCGTATGATGAAACTATGATCAATGTAAGTAGCGCTTTTTTTCAGGTTTTTCCATCCAAATTCAATTGATCAGATAAGGAGAAATAAGATGGCTTTAAATAATATTTTAGTTCCAGTGGACGGTTCAGAAACTTCTTATGCTGCGGTGGCTAAAGCTGTCGAGTTTGCAAAAACTTTTGGCAGTAAAATTACTGTGGTTCAAGTACTGACGCTCGATCCATATATTGCTGCAGAGTATATTTCAGCAGCGCAAACCAATGATTTAATTGAACGTGCTCGTGCATCGATTTTAAATACACTTGAAGAAGCAAAAGCGAAATTTTCAACTGAAGGTGTCACTGTTGAAACTCGCTTACTTGAAGGTCAAGTGGTGCATACTGAACTGGTTAAAGCTGCAGAAGAAACACATGCGGACTTGATTATTATTGGTTCACATGGCCGTACAGGGATCAAAAAATTCTTCTTGGGCAGCGTAGCTCAAAGCGTACTAGGTGCTTCAGACATTCCTGTTTTGGTTGTACGCAAATAAGCCATTAGATTTATAGCGTGAAATAAAAAGCCTTCTGATCCTAGAGGGCTTTTTATTGACTACTTCATCAATTATAAAATTATAATTCTATGTTTAAGGCAAGGATTTTTTAAGGTATCCATTGATATTGTTTCAATGAGATGCGTCCATTCACTACAAAGACATTTTCGGCTGTCAATTTCAATTGCTGGATATTTTCGCCTTTTTCATTGCAACGCTGCGTGCTGATTTTTCCCTGAGCATTGACCACTCGATGCCATGGGATCGTTGATGTTGCATCTAGATGCTTAAGTACATAGCCAACCAGTCGTGCATGCTTCGGTAAACCCGCTAATTTGGCAATTTGTCCGTAAGTGGCAATCTTCGCCTGCGGTATCAATTGAATAACCGACAAAATTTGCGTTGCCAATTCATCACTCTGCTTCATCTGATCTCCTTTGAGCCGCATAAAAAAAGAGAACCCGAAGGTTCTCTTTGATTAATACTTAATTTTGACAGATTAGTACAGTAATTGGTTGTGATCGAGTAAATCTTTCAAGGTCACATCAGTATTTTTCAATGTGAGAAATTCAACTTTATCGCCAAATTTAGACCCTGTTCCATCACGATCAATGCTGATCACGGTGTTGCCCTTGCCATCAGATTTCACCGAAACAAACTGATCAATATTCGACTGATTGACATTTTGACCTTGTAACAAGGCTTTGATATTCACTTTATCGCCTTCAGACGCATTAAAGTCATTCCAAGTATCATGTCCATTGCCACCCGTAGCATCGGCTTGATCCAATACTTTATATATAACTGTATCAATGCCCGCTTTGGTGGTGAATTGATCATTGCCCGCAGTGCTGGTGATTTCATCGTTACCAACACTTCCTGTGAAGTTCACACCTGCTTTAATGGTCAAGGTTGCCGCTGAAATATCACCATTTGGCGCAACCAGTTTATACGTAAACTGTTCTGCTGCACCTGAGGTAAGATTCGTATCTTTAAGAGTGTAGGTGTAGCTACCATTTGACTTCACCACCATTTCGCCATATTTCGCCGTAATGGTTGTACCCGTAGAACTCACTTGGGTAAAGGTTAAGCCACCATCTTTAGACACATACAAATCTGTATATTTCGAAGCGACAGTATCAACACCAAATCCATCATTATCGGTTAATAAATTGCCTTTAGTTGCAGCATTCGCAGCAGATTTTACGGTAAAGCTATCAAGGTCAATAATGCTACGTGAAATGACCGCCGATACACTGCCGCCCAAGCTTATGCCTTTATTGGTTACGGCTTGAATCGTATAGGTTCCTGCTTTCAATCCAGTGACCGTAACAGAATTACCATTTGGTAGTAGACCAATAACATCAACTACTGTTGAAGCACCCGAAGTCGCAACCAATTTACCTTTTTCGTCGTAGACGTTAATCGTGGTATTACCCAGTAATGAAACCAGTTGTGAAGAACCAAAGTCAACTTTGATGTTCTCTACCGTACCGTCTGCAACGGTGATTTTGGTCGAACCTGCTTTCGTCCCACCAAATCCAATCGACCAACTGTAGCTAATTGAACTTGATTGACCTGTAGATACGGTATTCGATGCATCAAAACCAATCATGTCAACATTGTTAGTAGCAACAACTGTACTTGCATGATCTTTTGGCTCCGCTGCATTCCAGTTCAATGCCAAATCGCTTTGCGTTCCAATGTGAATAATCAGGTCAGCACTACTTGCTTTGCCCGAAACTGGATCAACTACGGAATAGCTAAACACTTCTGCCTTACCAATCGCTGTGACATCAGCTTTCGGTTTATAGCTATACGAGCCATCTTGATGAATGGTCAATGTGCCATAGTTCCCTTTGACTGTGGCCGTACCATTGATCAATTGGCCATTGATACTGTTGACGATTGAACCTGCAGGAACAGCATCTTGACCATAAAGTGCATCATGATCTGTGATGACATTTCCTTTTGCTTCTTCTACATGGCTCACTTCAGGTTCTACTGAAGTATCAAACACTTTCAACGATAGATTTGCACTGACCGATGTTGCAAGGCCAATAGCCGAACCGCCGACAAACTCAAACTTATATTCACCAGATTGTAAGTTTTTCGCGCGTACAGCCGTTTCTTCGCCAAAGATGCCGATAAAATCTAATAAACCATAGTCTTTATTCGACGCGATCAGCTTCCAGCTCCCATCGGTATTTTTCACAAATAGTCGCATTTCTGCTTTATCAAACAGGTTGATCAATGAACCTGTATGTACACTGATCGTTGCCTCACCAACTTCTTGATCCCCGATAGAGAAGTAACCTGTGTGTACTTTTGAACCAATATTAATCAGATCAAAAACGTTGAATAGTTTATTGGTACGAACTTCTTCAACTGGATATTCAAAGTTGATGTTGGCATTAACCAAATTATCTGCTGCATGAATGCTAACAGTTGGCGCGATTAATTCTTGAGGTGCAGACTCACCACCATCATCTTTCGCAGTCACTAAAATGCGCTGGCCATCTGTCACTGCTGGCTGTAAGACAACTTTGAAATTGCCTTCAAGATCAGCAATTGCTGTGCCTAGAATGGTTTTAGCATCGGCGGCATACACAGTGATATCTGAACCCGCTTCAGCATGACCTGTGACCACAGCACCTTGACTATCTAAAGTTGCAAATGGTGTTGCTGGTGCGTACAAGTCTGGTGCCAATGCTGGTGTAGCTAAGGATTCGCCACCTGCATCTTTTGCGGTCACTTTCACTTGCTCGCCATCCACAAGTGCAGGTACAAGTGCAATTTGATAATGACCATTGGCATCCGCAGTCGCTGTACCCAATGGGGTTGTGCCTTTGCTACCACCGTACACGGTAACAATGGCAAAAGCTTCGGTCACGCCTTCCACAGCAGATCCTGTTGCATTGACTTTCGCTGTCGGTGCATCAGGGGCAAATAGATCTGGAGCTTGCGCTGTGATTACTGGTGATTCACCGCCTACATCTTTCGCCGTGACTTTTACTTGCTCACCATCCACCAAAGCAGGTTGAAGTTGAACGCTATAAGTCCCATTTGCATCGGCTACAGCCGTCCCAAGCTTTTGCTTCGCATCAGATGTATATACCGTCACTTCTGAACCCGGTTGAGCTTTACCAAAGACAGTAGAGCCATCTTTATGGTTCACTTCCGCAGTTGGAATTACCGGCACAGTTGCATCTATTAAATCATCTGATGCAGAACCTTGATTTCCTGCTTGATCTGTAGCAGTCGCTGTATATGTGCCTTCTGCTGCTGTTGCAGGAACTTGTGCGATGAAATGACCATTGGCATCGACAGTGACATCAATATTTTTGCCTTGTGGATCAGCTATAGAAACTTTCGCACCTGATTCAGTTTTACCTGTAATGGTTGCAGAGCCATCTGGATTTGATAAGACTTTAAAATCATCGATTTGCGGCGCAAGTTGGTCATCTAGATCTGCCGTTGCAGAACCTTGATTTCCAGCATTATCAGTTGCTGTAGCGGTATAAGTTCCTTCCGCAGCAGGTGATGGAATCGTTGCTGTGAATTGACCATTGGCATCTACACTTGCAGGATAGGTTTGACCGTCTGGCGTAGTGATTTCAACTTTTGCACCCGGTTCAGTTTTACCTGTCACCGTTGCAGAACCATCGGCATTTGCCTGAACGTCAATGCTGACATCAGCAGTACTATCAATTGTCGTACTTGTTGTTGCTTTTTGACTTGAATTACCAGCCGCATCTTTCGCAATCGCCTCAATATGATAGAGACCATTTGTCAGGTTTGATTTTGCTTGGTAACTCCAGTTTCCTTGAGCATCAACAAGTGCCTGTCCTGTTTCGACAACATTTCCGAGTTGATCTTTCACACTTACGCTAACAGTTACGCCTTTTTCAGTTTTTCCACTAAAACTTGGAGATGGATCTGTAATAACACCAACATCATGAATATCAATAAGTGGTGGAATAGTATCAACAATAAATTGTTTCGTTGACGGCGCACTGATATTACCAGCGATATCTTTCGATATGGCTTCTAGGGTTAATAATCCCTCAGGTAAAGCAACCGATGGTGTATAAGTCCACTTACCTGTTGCCGTATCGAGTTTCGCTAAGCCTGAATCCAATAAATTATTTTCAGCATCATAAATATTGATCTGAACTTCAGTACTCTTGCTCGATGTGCCCGAGAAGGTCTGTTTATTGTTGTTGGTCTGTGGAATAGACGGTGTGGATAACGTCGTCGCTCGCATAGCAAATGTAGCGAGTGGAGCCACTGCTGGAGCTGCAAAGAAATCAAAATCATCAATATCAACAGTTGGCGGAGTCGTATCGATTTCAAATCGATCATTTGCTTCAGCTGTGTTACCTGCTTTGTCCGTTGCAATCGCAACAGCCGTATATTCGCCATCATCTAAATTACGAGGAGGTGTAAATGTCCATGCGCCATCTGCAAATACACTTGCTTGGCCTTCAAATTTCACCACGCCTGCAAAGTCTTTAATATATACATAGACCGATGCACCCGGCTCGGTTTCTCCGCTGACCGTTGGCGTTTGATCATTTGTAATGATTAGATCATCGATAGTGATTGTTGGTGCTGTATTATCGACACTTGCCACGCTATGCGAAGCTGTTGCTGCTTGACCGGCATTACCTGCTGTATCGCTATAACTGCCTGCAGCAATATCCAGTTTCACGGTCGCAGCACTACCATCGTTGCCATTCGCCACGACTTTAGCAGTCCAACTGCCATCAGCCTGTTGTGCTAAGTCTGTCAGTTTGCCGCCTGTGACCTGTACATCGTCTGCATCAAAGCCAACCACTTTTTCACTGAAGCTGATCTTCACATCTCCATTGTCGGCAATGCTAATCGTTGCTTTTGGTGCTGTACTATCGATACTTGCCACGCTGTGTGAAGCTGTTGCGGCTTGACCAGCATTGCCTGCCGCATCGCTATAACTGCCTGCAGCAATATCCAGTTTCACGGTCGCTGCACTACCATCGTTGCCATTTGCCACGACTTTAGCAGTCCAACTACCATCGGATTGTTGTGCCAAGTCTTTGAGTTTGCCGCCAGTGACCTGTACATCGTCTGCATCAAAACCGACCACTTTTTCACTAAAGCTGATCTTCACATCACCATTATCGGCAATCGTAATCGTCGCTTTTGGTGCTGTGCTATCGATACTTGCCACGCTGTGCGAAACTGTCGCTGCTTGACCGGCATTGCCTGCCGCATCGCTATAACTGCCTGCCGCAATATCGAGTTTAACGGTCGCAGCACTACCATCGTTGCCATTCGCCACGACTTTAGCAGTCCAACTACCATCGGCTTGTTGTGCTAAGTCGTTGAGTTTGCCACCAGAAACTTGAACATCGTCTGCATCAAAGCCAACGACTTTTTCACTGAAGCTGATTTTCACATCACCATTATCGGCAATCGTAATCGTCGCTTTTGGTGCTGTGCTATCGATACTTGCCACGCTGTGCGAAACTGTCGCTGCTTGACCGGCATTGCCTGCCGCATCGCTATAACTGCCTGCCG
>NZ_VOYQ01000052.1:0-18354 GCF_013420195.1 Acinetobacter sp. YH01024 | reverse complement strand
GCCTATTTAAGTGATGTGCTGAAAAGGTTGCCGACACATAAAGTGACTCAGATTGAAGAATTGCTACCACACCGCTGGAAACCTAAATCGAATTAAAAAATAGGCATGGGGTTCAGCGGACGCTTACGTGGATTGAAGCAAAGATGATGGCTCATTAAGGATTGTGGGCTTCGACTACTTAAATTTTAGGTATTTTGAATAAAGCATATTTCAAAAATCTTAATTAATGGATTTAAATTACCATAAAAACCTTCAATATTGGCTTGAATCCATTGTTGTTGAGAGTCAATGCGAGACCAATCAATACCATAACCACAATGAGCAATCAGATGCTCAAAGAAAATCCGTTGTGTACGTCCATTACCTTCACGGAATGGGTGTATGACATTAAGCTCACAATACAAGTCGGCAAGTTGAGGAATCAGTTGTTGTGCTGCTAAGCCTTGAAAGTATTTTTTTTCTTGAAGCGGTTTGAGTAGTTTATTGGTTTCAATTTCAATACGGGAAAAATTACAAAAACGGGTGTCACCTTTGGAAATATCGATTTGTCTTAACTTTCCTGCCCAGTCGTATAAGTCGCCAAAGAGCTGCGCATGAATTGATTTTAAGTATTGTAAGTCGTAAGGTGGTTCAGCATATTCAATTAAGTTACTTGCCAATCCAGACAGTTCTAGTTCAGCTTGTTCTAAAATTTGTTCATCATGAATATTGAGTTTGTTCTTTAGGATATTTGTGCCAGGGTAACAATACAGGCTGTCACCCATTTCCCCATATTTATCCATACATGCACCTGACTAAGTTTCGGGTTGCGAATACTTCTTATATTTTTGCAAGATTTCAGCTTTACTTTGTTGAGTTGTTTGAGCTGTCGTTGTAATGCCTTCAAGCTTTAGGCTGGCTTGATAGTTTTGCGCACGTGTCGCTTGAATATATTTTTTTTTCTGTTCAGTGGTTCTGAGCATTTCGAAACTCCATTGATGCTACACGTGAAGTAAGTATAGCAGAGAATCTTTTTGATCAATGCTGCATACACAGCATTTCAAAATGTAATACAACGGTATTGTTTCATGTAATAACAGAAAACTAAAAAAAAGTGGAAGAATTTTTAAAATTTAGACCACCCATGATAAGTAAACCATATGTATTTGTTGATAATTGTAATTTTGAGAAAATTTAGTTGATAAATTAAATGAATTTTAATATACAAAGATATGCTCATTTTTTATATCGATAAAAATGTTAAAATTTGACTATTTAGTAAAAAATATAGAGATATTTATGGGGCAATTTATCATGCCCTTTTGCTTTGAGCGACAAAATGTTCAATTTAAGATAGTAAAAATTAACTCAGAACTACTGAAAATCAAAAAGATTAAACAGAGCCAGAAAGTAGTAGTACAAGCAAAGTTCAAAATAATCTATGTGAAAATTTGGCAAAAAATATTGCTATTAATGCAAACGGAGCCATGCTTACGTGTACATTCTAATTATGTTGCAATCTTACAGTTGATACATAATCTTGATGATTTTATCGAAAAATCACAGCAACACTTGTGCTTTGAGAGAAAAGCTCAGAAAGAGCTGGATGCTAAATTTTTTGCTAGATTTTTTAAGCTGACAAAGAGTTCAATAAAAGATCAACTTTTACCAAATTGTTCAGATCGTAATGAATTTAACCAATGCAATTTGATAAAAAATTAAGCGAAAGCGAATATGCCAAAGATTGAAACAGAAGAGCAATTCTTAGATTTAGCAGAAAAATTCCAAAAAGATTATTGTTTATTACGCAATCATGTTGTGAATACACAATTTGTCGATCTATCAGATGATTTACGTGAAAAAGCCCATGCTCTATATAAGGAAGCACAACAGATATATGGCTATATATCTAGTTCTAGACAATTAGGTAAATATTATTATCTAGCTTCTTTAAGTTATTTTGCATGCCCGACTACTAGTAATACTCAAGAGCTGTCGTCTGAACGTTATTTGATTCTACAAGCGAGTTTTTTAACATATCGGCAGTATCAAGAATTTGCAAAAATTGATAAAGCTGAGAATAAGCAAAAACATGTTTGTGATCTCTTTCGCTATGTATCACGATATGTTCTGGATTCTAATCATGCTGAATTATTTCAAGAATGCAGTGAGCTACTAAATCGCTATGTCATGTACGAACGTAACTTGAAAAAGGAGGATCGTAATCAACTTTTTAATATTAAAGATTTCAAACAAGTACAAGCCATAGAGTATTTATCGGCTCTATTAATAATTTTTAAAAGACTTGATGATCGTCGTGTTGTTCATCGTCAGCGTAAGTCAAAAAAAAGTAAAGTTTTGCAATGGCCGACGAAAAATGAACTCAAAAAATTTCGTGAAATTAAAACGGGTAAGCAAGTAGATATTGGACATAACGCAAAGATCAGTATTTATGATGCCGCTCTTCACAAAGATGAAGAGGGTGAAGTTGATCTATTAGATCCTGAAATGGAGTTTTATTCAGAAGATGAAAAGTCTAAAAATTTAAATTATATACTCAGCGATAATGCGACGCATCTAATGCGGCATCGCCAGCGCCGTCATGCTCCTTTTGTTACAAATCCACATTATTTGGCGCCAGATATACTGAAGCAAATTGTTTATGTGTTGAGAACCGAGTTATCCGGGCACTGGAGGGATGCTGCAATCGCTGCAGCATGTTTATTGTCACTTTTGACGGGATTATCACCCGTCGCACTGATGGATTTTAACGAGCTTATTCAAGATGGAATTTTGATCCAGAATGGTTCAAGTAGACGTCGCGAATATTTACTCAAATTAAATCTTAAAATTACAGAGCAGAAGATTAAGAGCTTAAATCATGTGCGGTGGAATGAAGTGATGACACATCAACTACATTTACCTTCTGCTTGGTTTGACTATATAGAACAAGCATCGAATCCACTAATTTCATCAACACACATTAATACGAAACTTAAGAATTGGCTTGATAATCGGTTTGTAGGTTCGATCACTGTAGAAAAACTGCAGGCTCAATTATATTTTCATATATATTATGAAACATATAATGAATATCTTGCTCATGTAATTGCTGGGCGGGATAGTCAGCATCACATGCCTGGTATCTATTATGGCGGGCTACCGAAAACTCAACTCAGTAGCACATATCTAGCCTTTTTAGAAAAAGCACTTACACCACATTCCACACATTTTACTGAAGACACGGCTGAACTAAAAATATTGCAACAACAATTCAAAGTACAATCTGCATTATCTATAGGAAGGATAGGGAGCCAACTGGCACTTGAACCCAATTTTGTGAAAGAGCAATTCCATATTTTACATAGACATTGTCACGAAAACATCCAAGAAGATAAGCACATTATTAATCAACTTAATGCATATGCGTGTTGGATGTGGCATATCAGTTTGTTGAGTTTGGCAAGTCGGCCTAAAAAAAACCTGTTGGGGAATTTGGATGATTATTGTGTTGAGCTCAAGCTTTTATATGTGAATGATAAAAAAAATAGTAAAGCAAGAAAAGATGGTCGTTTTATCCCTTTATCTGATTTTTTCATAAAAACACTGCAAAATTACACTGCCTTTTTAGAACAAATTATTGAAGCGTACGGTTCATTTTTTAGACAAGTCTTTGCAAAGAAGAAGATAACTGTAAATGATCTTTTTGGTAAGGTCATTTTTAGTAAAGATATCTTGCCGATAACTGTCAAAGAATGGCAGAGCAGGAAAATTAAGTTAATCCCTTTATCGAGAAAATGGGTGAATTCATATATGCAAGGAGTCTTTCCAAAGAATATGTATTCGAATTGGTTACGTCATTTTGACATGAACTTTTTGATGCATGAGCAGCAAGAGGGTAAACCAGCATTAGCTTTTCACTTAATTCAGGCCCTGTATGGTCATGACCAACGTGACCGAGAGGCTTTTCATCCGCATTCTTCACTTATCCCGAATGTCTATGTACAGCAAGCCCGCCAGCAATTGCAAGATAATGTCAAATCTTTATCGATTAAACACTTAGAGCGAAAATAGTTGTATGCAAAAAATCAAAGAACTAATAAAACCACAACTAGATGATCTATTTGTTGATATTCATAAAATGGTGAAAAAGTCGCTAGATAGACAGCCTTCTCCACCTGAAGTATTGACGAAAGAAATGCAGCAAAAACTTGATCAGCAGATCGCTGAAAAATGGCATGACATTAAAGATAGTGTTGATTGTTTGAGTCAAAAGTTGAGCCGAGACGAACAATCAAAACTGATGCAATTTACTGAAGATGAATTTAATAAAAGAAGGAAGCAATTCAACCAGAATGTAGATAAAAAATCATACAGAATTAAGCTAAATCCACATACTAAACGGATCGTACTGCCTAGAAAAATTGAGAGTACAGAGTCACGGTTAGAACAGGGGCATCTACATATCCATGTACTTAAGGAATTAAGGCAGTATTGGCAAGATTCATTTGAATATTGGAATGAACCAAAGTACTTATGGGGAAATTTATGCTTAAGTTTTATATATATTTCAGGCTGTGCAGATGAACAGCATTTGATTGCTATTCAGAAGCAATTGCAGGAGGCCATTGAGCTTGGTACAGATCTGAATTGTTTTCGGTTATACCATTCGGACTACAAAAAAATCACTAATCCATTGTTACTACATTATCGTGTTGAAAACTCTCAATATGGCAACGATGTAGAACAGGGAAAGTTGTACCAATGGAAACATGTTTTTTTTAACCCATATGCGCAGTTCATTTTGCAATATTTAAAAAAGTTGAAAGCTACTCAGAAAGAATTTTGTCTGCAACATTCAGTTGAAGATTGTATTTTAGAAAGCTTGAGTAAGATAGGCAGGAAAAAAAGTCTTGGGGATCTGCAATATCAAATTAAACGCCGTGGATTTCGTGCATTTAATGATGTGCAAATGGTACTCGAATTTAATCCAAACCTCAGCATAGATATATTTTTGAGTAATGTGCTTCAGCAAGAGATTAATACTGTTGCTTTAAGGCCATCCGAATTTAGATTGCTGTGGAATAATGATTACAATCAAGTCACAGAACCAGATAATCGCCCTATTCATTTTGAACAAGAGCAGTTACTTCCTGAAGTTCCGACTGTTCAAAGCAAATTACAAACGATTCCGTATGAGTTGATGTTGTTTGGTCAAAAGAAACGTAAAGGTCAAAAAGTTGAGCGTTTAGATAAAAAGAGGAATAAAGAAGAACGCACGCTACGTTTTTGGCAAGAAACTAGAAGGGTGTTAGAGGAGAAGATAGTTGATGCTAATACGGAGGAAAAGTCTTTAATTGATGCTCAACTACGCTTAATTCACTGGTTAATGCATTTAAAAAAACGAGGGCTTCAATTATCAACTATTGAAAGCTACTTAGGATCGTTTGGCAAAGAATTTATATTTGAGATTTGGCTCAATAAATTAGATTTAAAGCAACAATCCATAGATGACTATGAGGATTTATATCGGCAGCTATTGAAATACAGCAGTGAACGTGATGAAAAAGCAGTTCAACGAGATTCGGTGAAAGGAAAAACCTCTCGTAAGATGCACCAAAGCGCAGAATACCGTTTTGGTCGCCTAAAAGATTTTCATCAATTCTGTATAGAGAATTATGATGCTCCAGGGGTATTGGTGTTACAGAATTCAAGTTTTAAGCATTTACAAATTTGCAATGCACGGCTAGTGAGTCCTTTGCTATTTGGCAAATTATTGGAAAAACTAGAAAATTTAAGTCAAGAGCCAACGGCATCAGAGTGGGTCGATCATCTGAGTTGTTTAAAGCTGATGTATTTACTAAGTTATAGAACTGGACTTCGATTAAATGAAGTTCGTTGTCTTAAAATACAAGATATTATTTGCCCAGAGCTACTTTATAAAGAAAAAGAAAATACAGTTTTTAATAATATCACGCTTCATATCCAAGACAATTCATATCGCCGTCTGAAAACGCGAAGTGCGAATCGTCAAATACCATTGAAAATTGCATTGTCAGAACATGAGTTTTTAGTAGTACAACGTTACATACAACATCGTTATGAGCAATATTTGGTTAATCAGCAGGATGATCTACTTTTTAGTGTGAATCATCGTGTATTAACTGATCAATGTATCAGCAAAATTACAGTAGATTTGTTTAGTCAAATATTAGGTATGCATCATGGCTTTAGTTTTCATACATTACGCCACAGTGCTGCTAACTATCTAGCAATAACTTTGCTCGGTTCAAAAGAAATGATCAAGACCTACACAGATTGTCCTTGGGTAAAAGCAAAAAAGATGAGGGATTTATTGTTTGGTATGAAAGCACGTGCTCAAGAAGAGATTATTCAACATAAATGGCAGGTGCTCGCCTCTTGGATGGGGCATAGCAGTATTGAGCAAACGGCTTCAAATTACCTTCATGTTTTGGATTTATTAGCAGTCGATCGAATTTATAATTCGCCGTGTATCATTTCAAAAAAAGTATTAGAACAGTGTTTTAGTCCAGTGAAGTCAAGTACAGACTACATAAACCTAAATCGTTATACTCAGCAGCAGAAATGGTTTAATTCTTATCAGCAAACACAGCCAGTTACGATGGCTGGCCGACAAGAAAAGAAGTTTAGTATAGAGAAGAGTACTCTGACACCTTTTCAACGTTTGATAAGTTTTAGAGAAGGTCGTTTAAGCGAAGATACCCAAGCTCAAGAATGGATGCAACGATGTCAATGGATGAGCACTAAATGGATGGATCGCCAAAAATTTAATTTAAAAACGAATTATGTTTATAGTAAGAATTTAGAAGAGAGTTGGTTTGATGAACTTTACGAAAAGGCTAAAAAACTGACTCGTCCAGATGAAATAATTCCTCTCCTTGATTTTCATTATAAAGATGATAGGCAGCAAGATGCACTGAAAGAAAAGAACATGGTTAAGGCGCTTAAAATATTATTATTATTTGGAAAACTGCGTAAGAATTTTCTACATTTTCAATGCCGAATGAAAGGTGATGAGCAACAAATTGTTAATTTTATTACTGGTATAGAGCCAATGTTAGGAGATCATCTGTATTTAGAAAAACAAAACTACCCAGTTAATTTGGATGCTCCTGAGCGAACCGTTAAATTTAGTTTTCAAAGAGTTGTCGGCTCTAACAAAAAAAATGTTACTCCGCTGGTTATATTTAATTTAATGTTAAAAATGATGCAAAAAGATGAACTCTGGATCAAATAGCCTAAGCATGTTAAAGGGGAATTGTTTAGAAATTTCCCTGTTTATAAGTAAACTGCCTTTATGAAAAGCACCATGCTGACTTGGATTAATAAGCGGAATGTAGTATCACAGTTTGATCGCTGGATTTACGAAAATGGTGTGAAGATTAGCGGTATGGTAAATCGATGAGCTAAAGTGTTGTAGTCCAAACTCGATCTGACAATTACCCATTTTTTAGTGTGCCCGTCAGGTTAAATTTGAACTGAATTTTTCTCAGCCCAAATTCATTTCCAATCAAGTTATGTTTCAAGTGGCGTGCGAACACTGCACAATTTAATTCACGGTGCCTAAGACAGGTATCAACTTCGGACCAGCCATTCTAGCTTTGCTAATGATTTCCACCAGCTCATCATAAGTCAGTTCAAACTTATCCTCACTATCAAATACATAGACCATATTCTTGCCTTCATGTTCAGGTGGAGTAGGTGGTACAAATCGTTTCGGGATAAGAATTTGTGCGAGTTGTTCGTCAGTTAATTTAAATAAGTGCATGTTTTTATCCTACTCTTGGTAAGTCAGACCATTTGGTTAAATACGAAGGTGATCTAAGGTTTTGATTCATGTGCCATGTGGCTTCTTTATTGTTGGCAATGCCTAGCGTGACGAGATTCTTCCCAAACCGTTCACTGATGGCTTCGACGGCATCTGAAAGCCTTTCTCGCTCTTGCTTATGTGAATAGTCCGTGAATAGATCGGGCACAAACTTGGATTGATCTGTAATTTCGAGCAGCACGATTCCCGCCTTTTTATACTTAAAGCCTTTCTTAAATATCTGATCGATGCCTTTCATCGCGGCCTTGGTGATGAGCAGTAGATCATCCGTATGCTCATGCATTTGAACGACGATGTAAGGCGAGTAGCGCTCTGTATTATCAAAGCGACTGGTTTGGATATACACGCCGATCATCTTGCAGATTGAGCCATCTTCCCGCATTCGTTTCACGGCTCTGGCCACATAAAGCCGAACCGAAGCTTTAATGTCATCCATTTCATACACTGGGTTGCCATATGAACGGCTGCTGATGATTTGCTTCTTCGCTACAGTATCATCACTAAGGTCAATACAAGAAAGGCCCTGTAGCTCAAGCACCGTCTTTTCCATCACGATACTAAACTGCTTTTTGATTTCTTTAGGATTGGCATTGATCAGATCCAGCACAGATTGAACACCCATAGTATTGAGCTTCTTACAGTTCTGTCTGCCTACGCCCCAAACCTCAGACACATCAACCTGCGCGAGTAGCGTTTCTGTAGAGCATGGGTCCATATGGGCCAGATTACAGACCCCATTGAAGAACTTGTTTTTCTTGGCGAGATGATTGGCAATCTTGGCTTCGGTTTTAGAGCGACCAATTCCAATACAGCAGGGTAGGCCTAACCAACGCCAAGCCTTAGCCCTCATGTCTTGAGCATATACAGTCAGGTCAAATAGATGCTCGTAAGCTGTGAGCTTCAGAAAGCATTCATCAATGGAATAGACCTTGTATCTCCTGGTGCAACATAGTCCCCAGGCAGCTCCATAAAGCGCTTGGACATTTCGCCATATAAGGAGAAATTACTGGATAGCACCTGAATGTTATGTTGTTTGATCAGCTCTTTAATTTGGAATACAGGAACACCCATCTTGATGCCTAAGTCTTTCGCTTCCTGGCTTCTGGCCACGGCACAGCCGTCATTGTTGCTGAGCACAATGGTTGGGCGATCATTCAAGGCAGGATTAAACACACGCTCACACGAGACGTAGCAATTATTCACGTCGACTAACGCGAATATTTCATTTTCACTTTGCATGGTTATTCTTCTTTTTATGAGCGGTGATAAATACGCTTTAAATTAAAAGTCACCACACCCCAGATTGATATGGTCTGACTATCATCAGGAATGATGTGATTGTAATTCGAATTTTCAGCCTTCAACCAAAGTTCTGGAAGCGGATAATCTTCATCTCCAAATATTTCTTTGATTTCAGACTTGGACATCTTATTGGTGATCATCAGCCGCTTAATGGTCGAGGCATTGTCATCAATCAGGGCAACCACGATATCGTAATGCTTGGCTTCAATACTGCGATCAATAATGATTGGATCATTAATCTCTAGGCCAGCATCGAGCATGGATTCACTGTCTACATAGGCAATAAAAGTAGAAATAGGGTTGTGAATCAGGAACTCATTCAGATCGAGTGCTTTGTCTTGCTCATCCTTGGTGCTGAAGGCCGGACCTGCAGGAATACGCTCTAAAGAGACGGGAATAGATACTTTGGATTTGGGTAGGACAGCAGTAAGCCCTAATTTTTCAACAAGCTCATTTTGAACAGCGATTTGTTCAAGCACGGTGTTGATGGTAGGACTTGGTTTACCCTCTGGACCCATGAGCTCTTGTAAAGATGACCATGCGTCGTCAGAGAAGTAAATAGGCAACTTCTTAGACATGAGATACTCCTACGCTACGAGGCGTGTTTGGAAGTAGAATTTGTTTAAATAGGATATTACTAACAGCGTTTAAAATTCAAATTTAAAAAGTTGTGGATAAACAAGGATGCGTCAGAATAAGACGTTTTGTTTCTGCTCATCGCGTGGAAATGTGACGAATTCATCGGGCATTTGAAAGAAATATTCATGCGCATGTTCATGATCGGCTGTTAGCCAGTCTTTTCTGTACTGTTCTGGAATAACGATGATGGATCGCTTCTCATCCTTCGGTGCATGGAATTGTTTCATAAAAGGGTGATGGTCCGAATTGATGGTCAACATTGAAAAGGAACGTACCTTATTGCCATTAATCACTGCATCATCATAGATCCCTGCAACAGTAAAAGGCTGATCATCTTTACGCTTGATGGTGTACCAGTGTGGCTTGTCATTGATGTATTTCGGCTCATAAAATTCTTGTACTGGGACTAGGCAGAACTTGCTGTACTTCCAAGCATGTCGAAAGCTAGGCTTATCTGCTACAGACTCAGTTCTGGCGTTATAAGTATGACTGCTGAACTTCAATTCTTTCGCCCAGCTCGGTAGTAATCCAAACTTTGCAATATCAAGCTCTAAGTGATCTGAGCCGTTCAGAATGATTGGAGCATGATAGGAAGGGAATACATGATCCTTAAGCTCAAGATCAAACTGGCTTGTATCGACACCTAAGAGTGTCAAATTTCTTTTATTTGGAAATAGGTAATTTGAGCACATAGCCTGATCACATAACTAAAGAATTTATCTGAAATTGTATACGATGCTTTATGGAACACATGGGATTTATGGTGTCAGTTCAAGTAGGCTATATGAAAAAAGTCATGATGGGGCAAGTTACATTTTCAGTTAAAGTATGACTTATGGGATGCAAAACTACGTTGGGCGTGAAGTCATAAAAAAATTAATCAGGATTTTGCATAAATAGTGCGCCGTAAGGCGCATTATTTTTAAGGAAGGTTTGTATTACTCGACAATATATAACTTATGTTTTTTCTTCGGGGGCTCAACTTTAACTAAAGCATCAAATGTTAATTGATTAAAATCTTCTTCAGAGATTCCAATTTCATCAAGCATTTTATTTTTATCAAAAGATGGTTGTGAGGCTAAAACAGAGATAATTTTGGGCAACATCAAACTCTCATCTCGATGAGTTTCTTCAGGTTCATTAATGTTGTAGCCCAACGAATTGATCTTTATAGAGTTACTACGATTAACCCAATCACTAACTAATCCCAGCTTGTGAGCTTTATAGTTAATAGCCTTCAGGGATGTTCGCCAAATCTTTTTATACTCAATCATATTTTCTAGTGAAAAATAGCGTGGAGCAGTAGAAAGAAATGCATCTGTTGGCATTAAAAATTCAGATGAAAATTGATCCGCTTCAGTTTCGAGAACACGATTATCTTTCTCGACACGAATTTTTTTGTTATGCGTATGCATAACGATATGACCAAGTTCGTGTGCACAATCGAAGCGGGCTCTTTCGGCAGACTTAAATGTATTTAGAAATATGAAAGGGCTACCACTTTCATCATCAAAAAAAGATAGTGCATCAATTTCTCGAATTTCAGTCGGTAATCTAAAGACACGGATTCCCTTTAGCTCACACAACGAAACAATGTTATTAATAGGTTGATTACCTAAAGCCCATAAACCTCTCAACTCTGACGCTAGGTGATCGGCATACTTAGATTCACCCAAAAACTCAGTAATATCTAAATCAGGACGGTGAAAAGTAGGTAACTTTACTTTCTGATTTAAGTACTTGTTAATATTTATTGCTAAAAGAGTATATGCCTCATTAGCTTTTCTATGCTGTGCTTTAATACGAGCAACCGATCTATAGAAGATTTGGTCTGTTTCATGTGGTTGTGTGTCATTACCTGCAAAGAATGACTTGGGTAAATTTAATACACGGCATATATCATCTTGATCATTTTCATTGATTTCTTTATCCACGTCTAAAAGTTGCTTTACCTTAGAGATAGAGCAACTCAATTTTTCTGCGAAATCGGTATTGCTAAGTCCTCGTAATTCTTTAGCAATACGTAAACGATCTTTATTAAACACATTAACCTCAGATTAAACTACAAGCTGAATATCAAAATCATCTGGTTTAATTTCATTAGATGGTTCCAATACTGGCTTAGGATCAGTTTTTACAGGAACTGTATTATCTATTTCAAATGCAATTCTGCAAGTATGGTCACTTGGTAAAATTGAAATTTTTTTCGCTTTTAAGTCCTGTACGAAGCTAGTTGGGTATGCAAATTCAAAAGGAATATTTGGGATATCAATGTCTTTATAGGCTGGATGTGATGCTGAAGGAAAGTATAAAATCCATGTTCTCAATTTTGTCTCATCATCATAAGCAGACTGATTCTCCTTAATATTATTTAATGTCATTAATCCTTTTTCACAGTGTGCTGATACAACTTGATCAGCTAACCCCAATGCAATATTCCCGCTCATAAAGATAATTTGTATTTTCTTTACTGTATTCTCAATTCTTGGCTGGCTGTCATTGTGGAATATCCAAGCAGGATCAGATTGTCGAAGCAGTAAAGCAATCTGTTCTCCAATTTTTCCCCATCGTGCAATAAAGCGTGCACGGTTATAGTGAGTATTTGTTCTATAGTCAGCATCACCGATCATAATTGCGTTTCTGACTAACTCGAGATCAGGTAATCCTAACTGTTTAGCTTTTTTGATAGCATTTTCACCTTTGAAAAAATCACATGGCGTGGGTTCAGAAGGTTGGATTGATTCTTCATCAAGGAGATTTAAATTCATCTTAAAAGTTATCCTAAAGTAGCGAATGTCTTTTTTATAACATCTTTTGATGTTTTAAAAAAGACATTTTTTATAAATGTGTGCTATCTTCACTTACAACTTGATAATAAGAATTTTGGAGAAGAGACGTTGAGTAACTTATTCATTAATCATAAAAATTGTCCTGAATGCGGTGGCCGTATCAAAGGCTATTATTACTACTGTGGGCAGTGTGGTAGTCAAAATGTTGTAAACTGGAAGCACACGGGGATATTTTTGTTGATTGCTGGAAAGATTTTTCTGGTTGCTATGCTTTTTTTGCTAAAAAATTTTGTTCAAATCCATTTTTTTCACAAGTTTCATTGTGCTAATTTTTTAAATAATTCATAGAGGTTGATAGTAAAATGAAAGTTAAAGATTTAATTAAATAATTAGAAGAGTTTGATCTGGAATTAGATGTTTTAATTGCTAATGAAGAGAACAAAATCATTGGCATAAAAACCCTAGCCCGATTCTTTGAAATAAGCTATGTTTCTTTTGTTCATCCAGAGACACAAAGAAATGATATGGAAAGAAATGTTGAATTTACCTTTTTAGGAATGTCGACTAAAGACTCTAGAGTTATTGTTTTTATTGACGTTGTTCCATAATTTTCAAGTAGTCAAAATGAGTATACAATATTCATGTGATGCAAGAAGATACAACTGGATAGGATGGGCCCATAAGTATTTGAAGCTGCCTCGTGTATGATCATGGGGACTGTCCAAACAAACGGCTTTTGAGAGTGCTGCCTGATACGAAAAATAATATCCAAGAGATGCTAGCGGTAAATTTAGTGTAAAATTTAATGCTAGCCATCATTAAAACTTATTTAAAAATATGAAGTTATATCGCACAGATTGGAATATGTTTCCTAAAACGGTTATTGACCGTGGTCTTGGAGATGCAACCTCTCATTACATGTATGAAGCTGCTAAAGCAGGGGATGTTGAAAGTGCGTATATTTTAGCTAAAGATTTAGTTTCGGATGAGGCGATTGCTGAACTAGAAAGAATTATCGATGGTCGGGAAACTATTATAGTACCTGTACATGCTGAGGAAGCAGTCGGTCGTAATATGATTCCTTTAGCTACTTCAGCAGTTATAGCAAAGAAACTTGGGCTTGAAGTTGATACGAATATAGTTCAAGCTATAAAAGTATCAAGAACTGGCGGTGATGGGTGGCATAGATTAGCCAACCCACCAGCATTTGATGGGACAATAAACAATGATAAATGTGTTATTATTGTTGATGATACCCAGACCCAAGGTGGTACTTTTGCAGCATTAAAAGGTCATATTGAAACAACTGGGACGAATAAAGTTATTGGAGCATATGCACTGACGGGTAAACAATACTCATCACAATTAGCTCTAAGTAAAGAAACTCTTCAGCAATTGAGGGATGTATATGGTAATCTTGAAGCATGGTGGAAATCGATTTACGGGTACGATTTCGAAAGGCTCACAGAGTGGGAAGCAAAGTATATCCTCAACTCTCGTAAAACAGCTGACGAAGTCCGAGATAGAATCATTGCGTCAAAACAAACGTGATGCTTATGCACTTATGATGAAAATGAATTAATTATTATGGGTATCCGGAATTTCTGGTTGATCTAATTTTTAACAAATGAAATAGTATATTTCAGTTTAAAAACTTAGGATTAGTCTGCCCATTTTTCCATATACTAAATAAATGTAAGACTGAATAGCTAAAAAGGCTAAATAGTTTTATTTGAGTGTCTTAAAAAGTGACATGACTAATCCTTCCAACATTATTTGGGAGGATTTTTTATTTCTCCCTGAATCAAAATAAAGAAAGAAGGAATCGAATTGTTAAAACAAAAGGAACTAATGGCAAGGGTTAAGGAACTTGTCCAGTCAGATGAACGAATATCTGCTTGTATGATGTATGGCTCTTTTACAAAAGGAGAGGGAGATCAATACTCTGATATAGAATATTACGTTTTTCTAAAAGATGATACAATTTCCACCTTTGATTCAGCAAAATGGCTAAATGAAGTCGCTTCCTACACTTTACTCTATCAAAATGAGTACGGTACGGAAGTAGTAATTTTTGAAAATCTAATACGTGGTGAATTTCATTTCCTTTCCGAAAACGAAATGAATATTATTCCTTCATTCAAAGAATCAGGCTACATTCCTGACACAAAAGCAATGTTTATTTATGATGAAACAGGACAACTAGAATTGTATTTATCAGAGTTGGAAGGTCCGGGACCAAATAGACTTACAGAAGAAAACGTAAATTTTTTATTGAATAATTTTTCCAACCTATGGTTAATGGGGATTAATGTTCTTAAAAGAGGGGAAAATGCACGTTCACTGGAACTTTTATCTCAATTACAAAAAAATATACTACAACTCATTCGAATTGCGGAAGAAAATGCCGATAATTGGTTTAATATGACAAAGAATCTTGAAAAAGAAATTAGTCCTGAAAACTATGAAAAGTTTAAAAAGACTACTGCCCGATTAAATGAATTAGAACTATATGAAGCCTATAAGAACTCTTTGCTTCTCGTTATGGAACTTCGAAATCTCGTTGAAAAACAGTATCAATTAACCATTAGCGATGATTTTTTAGGCAAACTGTTTAATTATATGAACGAATAAATAAAAAGCCTGTATCTCAAGTGATAACTAAGATACAGGCTTTAATTGTTATTTACTTTAAATACATGTTCTCAAAGTGAAAGTATTGATTTTAATGGATTTTTAATAGTTTACTCTTGATAATATTGCGGGCCTGGACGAGAAGACGGTACGCGACATTTTCAACGCCCGCGCCGAATTCCTGGGGCGCTGGCACCGCTTCGAGACGCCCCGCATTCTCGGCATTGACGAGTTGTACCTGAACAAGCGCTACCGCTGCATCCTGACCAACATCGAGGAGAGGACCCTGCTCGACCTGCTGGCCACCCGCCGTCAGGACGTGATGACCAACTACCTGATGAAGATGAAAGACCGGCAGAAGGTCAAGATCGTCAGCATGGACATGTGGAATCCCTACCGAGCAGCGGTCAAGGCGGTGCTGCCACAGGCCCGCATCGTGGTCGATAAGTTCCATGTGGTGCGCATGGCCAACGATGCCCTGGAGAAGGTGCGCAAGGGCCTCAGGAAGGAGCTGATGCCCTCCCAGAGCCGAACCCTCAAGGGTGACCGGAAAATCCTGCTGAAACGCGCTCACGAAGTCTCAAACCGGGAACGCCTCATCATGGAGACCTGGACCGGCGCATTCCCACAACTGCTGGCCGCCTACGAGCACAAGGAACGTTTCTACGGCATCTGGGACGCTACCACACGGCCCCAGGCAGAAGCCGCCCTGGACGAGTGGATAGCCACCATCCCGAAGGGCCAGAAGGAAGTCTGGAGCGATCTGGTCAGGGCTGTAGGCAACTGGCGCGAAGAGATCATGACCTACTTCGAGACGGACATGCCCGTCACCAACGCTTACACGGAGTCCATCAACCGACTGGCCAAGGACAAGAACCGTGAAGGACGTGGTTACTCCTTCGAGGTGATGCGGGCACGAATGCTCTACACCACGAAGCACAAGAAGAAGGCCCCGACCGCGAAGGTCTCTCCGTTCTACAAGAAAACCATCGGTTACGGACTGCCGGACTTCGCAGAGGAACTCAACTACGGGGTCGATCTATCAACCATCTGATAATGGTATCAGGTTGGTGGGGTAAAGGTGCCCCATCAACCATTAAATCCGTATACCCATTATTATTTAATTAAGTTAAAAGACTGCTATATAGCGGTCTTTTTTGTTTTTGAGCTCTACAAATTTTAATGAGTACATATAGTTACTTTTATAAAAATGATAATAAAGGGTAGAGGAGGTCATCTAAGAATTTAAAGCACAAGACTTATTTAACATTGATGACAGAAAAAGTGAGTTGTTGGGAACTTAAAGAAGAGGTGGTACTTATAATGGTTACTAAAATACAAATACTTAAAATATTAAATATATAAAACAATATATTACAAATATATATGATGCGTAGTGTACGCATCATATATATTTTCTTCTATTTTGATATAATGGATCTCGTCAATCCGCTGATAGGTTTCATTTAAATTTCATGAGTCTTACTGAAATTAAAGTTCGCCAAGCTCATTGCAAGGAAAAAACTTGTTTTTTATCCGATGAAGATGGACTTAGCCTGAAGATTGAGCCGACTGGAAGAAAATCTTGGTGCTATCGCTATACAGATCCACAAACAAAAAAACGTCGCCGCATTCAGTTGGGGCTTTATCCTGATTTATCGCTGAAAAAGGCACGACAAGTCAAAGATGACTTTAAAGACAATAATTATTGTTTTGAGTATGATACTGTCTCTAATGTCATCACCTTTCGTAAGGTAGGGGAGGAGTGGCTGCAGTTCAAACTGAAAAATGCATTTAATGATTCACCCCGCTGCGGTGTACTACAGTTAGCAGAAAGATGTTTACAGCAAGATATTTATCCAGACCTTCAGGATTTACCTTTTCAAAACATCAAGCGTTATGACCTGGTTTCAGTAATCAAAAAAATAGAGGGACGCCAAGTAAAAGAACCTGTCAAGAAAGCTTGTAGTTATTTGAACCAAATTTATGACTACGCTGTAGCGATGGGTTATTGTGAATTCAACATCGCGCATGGTTTAAATAAAATCGCCATTAACAGTAAAATCAAGAAGAATTATCCGTATTTGAAAGCGGAGGATATATCAGATTTTAAGAAAAATTTATTAAAATTGGATGCCCATCCGATTATTAAAAAAGCACTGCTGTTCAAATTACATACTGGCGTGCGAGGGGCTGAATTGTTATTGGCTGAGCCTCATCATTTTGATTTAAATGAAAAAATCTGGAAAATACCTGCCTTGCATATTAAACAGTTTCGACGAAAAGTCATATTAGGCCATGAGATTCCCGACTTCTTAGTTCCACTTTCAGATCAGGCTTTAGATATTTTAAAAGACGTCATGCAATGGTCATACGGTGAAAAGTACATTTTTGCTAGCCCACGGAAACATAATCAACCGATTCATTTTAATACATTAAATATGGCTATACGTAAGATGGGCTATGGAAAACATCAATTATCCTCTCATGGACTACGTTCCACTTTTAGTACCATTTTGAATGACTCAGGTTTGTTCCAGGATAACTGGATTGAGGCACAACTTTCACATATTGATAAGAACCGTACCCGTGCCAGCTATAATCACGCTGACTATTTAGCCCAGCGGACTGAAATGATGCAGTGGTGGGGTGATTATTTAAGTACTGCTAAGTGAAAATCGTACTTTTATACATAGACTTAAAACATTATGGGGTTTCAAATGGATAGTAAACAATATACTTGCCGTGTTACATGGTCAGCAGAATATAATGAGTATGTTGGGTTGTGTGCTGAGTTTCCATCATTGTCTTGGCTTGATGCGGATCAGTCTAAAGCATTCTCAGGAATAGAGGAGCTCGTTGCTGATGTTGTCGCTGATATGATTAGCAATAATGAAAAAGTTCCTACACCACTCTCCGGGAAAATATAGTAGGCAGTTTGTTGTCCTTGTTCTCAGTGGTTCAACAAAAACTAGCCCTCGAAGCCGCAGAACGTGGCGTGGACATAAATTGTTGGTGGTGTTTCAAAAAGTATGCTGAAAAAAAGCAGGTTGGATTTTGATAAAATAGAGAAATGCGAATAACTCTAGAAATCAAGTGTCCAGCCTGCCTAAGTGACAGTATAAAGAAAAATGGCACAAA
>NZ_VOYQ01000051.1:0-21319 GCF_013420195.1 Acinetobacter sp. YH01024 | reverse complement strand
TGTCCACTAAAGAGCCGTTGAAGACTACGACGTTGATAGGTTGGATGTGGAAGTGCGGTGACGCATGAAGCTGACCAATACTAATTGCTCGTGAGGCTTGACTATACAACACCCAAACAGTTGTATATATAGCATCAATTGATTCACTTATAATCAAAGCAACTTGATTTAGTTGAAAAGCTTAGTAAAATTGAATATGAGCGAGAAGTTAAAGCACTGCTTTAACCGAAGCGCAAGTTTAACTCAGATATACCTGTTAATAACTCATTTGACCAAGCAACGGCACTGAAAAGATAAGACCAAATGCAAAGTCATAACAGTTGTGCTGGCGACCATAGCAAGAGTGAACCACCTGATCCCTTCCCGAACTCAGAAGTGAAACCTCTTAGCGCTGATGGTAGTGTGGGGTTACCCATGTGAGAGTAAGTCATCGCCAGCTCTTTATTCGAAACACCCCCTGACTAGTCCAGGGGGTGTTTTTTTATGCGTGAGGGAAAGGGAAAAATAAGCAGAAAAGTAGAAGGATAAAACAGGAAAATGAGAAAATTATTGATAGATTGAGACTTGAATTATTTAAACATGGATGATTATTAGACAATAAACGCATTTAAAAATCATCAATTGAGGGAATTCTCAGCCTAAAAATGTCGGAAAACCTGAATGTAAGTCAGCTAAAACAACAGTTTAAATGCCTAATTATCGACTTAAGTGATGGCTGATGACTTATGATTTAGAAATCTACGACTTAGATCGTAGAACTGCGATTTTTTTCTATAAAATTTGAGTTTTATTCTGACAATTTTCATATCAAATAATCTATCGTCTGATTGTGATTTAGCTTCTAATAACACATTGATAATTAATCATTATTAAAACTAGACCCGCAGTCCATCGATTTTTTTATGTATAAATATTTCAAAAATATCTAAGTTTTTATGACATTTTATTCCCAAATGACATAGATATATCTGAAAGGTATGGGTCTATACCTTTGTAATTTTGGACAATTTACATTGAAAAACGGCATTGTAGCGAAAAATAAAACTCACAATTGGAGGTGAGGTTCAATGTCTACAAGCACAATGAATGTGAATAGCGTTGTCGATAACGCTAAGTTCACAAAATCGCATTTCAGCATCATGATGTGGTGTCTAATTCTTATTTTATTTGATGGTTATGACTTAGCGATCAATGGTGTTGCGCTGCCTTTATTGATGAAAGACTGGGGATTAACAGCTGTTCAAGCAGGTATGCTAGCGAGTACAGCACTTGCAGGGATGATGTTTGGTGCCATGATGTTTGGTACTTTGGCTGATAAGATTGGCCGTAAGAAAGTCATCATGATCTGTGTATTTTTATTCAGTACATTCACATTTCTAGGCGGTTTTGCATCAAATCCTACGGAATTTGGTGCTTTACGTTTTATTGCTGGACTTGGCATTGGTGGAGTATTACCGAACCTTGTGGCATTGACGTCTGAATATGCACCTAAGCATCTACGTAGTACTTTAGTGACCACTATGTTCAGTGGTTATGCAATGGGTGGCATCATGGCCGCTCTATTTGGTTCATGGTTTACTGCGGATTATGGCTGGCAAATCATGTTCTTCATTGCGGGTATTCCACTGTTACTGTTGCCGTTTGCTTGGAAATTTTTACCTGAATCGCTCACATTTTTGGTGAAGGTGAATCGTCACGATGAAGCTCGTAGGATGATTCAAACCATTGCACCAGAGCAAACGGTGACTGCAAATACTCAACTTGAACTGACTGAAGTTGCTGTTCCGGGTGGAGCGTCTGTTAGAGCGTTGTATAAGCAAGGTCGTGGCATAAGTACGATGTTGTTTTGGCTATGCTTTTTTATGTGCCTATTAACTCTGTATGCATTAGGTAGTTGGTTACCAAAACTAATGATGGCCGCAGGTTATTCATTAGGTAGCAGTTTGACGTTCCTATTGGCGATGAATATTGGTGCGGTAATTGGTACGATTGGGGGAGGTATCTTAGCGGATAAGTTCCATTTAAAACCGGTGATCATTACATTATGTCTGGCAGGTGCTGTGGCATTATCTTTACTCGGCTTTAATTCTCCACAGCCTGTGATCTACCTTTTGGTTGCAGTGGCAGGTGCATCAGCAATTGGTTCTCAAATCTTACTCTATAGCTATGTTGCACAGTATTATCCGCTGTCTGTTCGTTCTACAGGTATTGGTTGGGCATCTGCTGTGGGGCGTACAGGTGCGATTGTTGGCCCGATTCTGATCGGCTATTTATTATCACAAGAATTGCCACATCAAATTAATTTTATGGCTGTGGGAATTCCAGTAGTCATCGCAGCGATTGCAGTGTTCTTTATTCGCAAAGCACAAACGGATGAAGAAGTTGCTGCTTTAGAAAATTTGAATAAAGCTTCAGTGAAAACACAACGTTCGTATAGCTAAATCGTAGATTTAAAAAGCCCGTCATTTGATGGGCTTTTTTTATGTTGTACTCATAATTCTTATCATTGAATTTAGGTTGAATGATTTATTAAAAAATTGATAAATAATGAGATTTAATATTTTAAATAGCTTTTCTAATTTAATTTCATCGTTATATAGAGACTCGATCATACGGTTTTCAGTGCAAGCAGAGATCTGAAAATAGGGGATGAAGTTCAGGGCGTATAAGTAATCAAGTTTGAGGCTTGTGGTTCATTTTGTTACTTAAATATAGTGAACTCTGTGCTCAGTCAGCGCATGATAGAGGGCATAGATTTATTCACATTTATCAATAATGTCTCAAGATCATGGAAATATCGTCATGTCCAAAGCCGTACAAGATATAAAAGATTATCCGCTCTATGTTGCAGGTAAAGCATCGACTACCGATCAATGGTTAGAAGTGAATCATAAATATACCCAAGACGTATATGCACGCGTTGCACTCGCAGATGCTGCAACCATTGAAAAAGCCATTGATTCAGCGGTTAAATCTAGCGCTGCAATGGCGGCATTGGAACCTTTTCAAAAACAAAAAATCTTACTGCACTGTGTTAAACGTTTTAATGAAATGCGTGCAGAATTGACTGAAATTTTAATTGCGGAAGGTGGAAAACCGCGTAAAGCCGCAGCTGCTGAAGTTGAACGTTTAATCAATACCTTTCAAATTGCTGCTGATGCTGTTACACAGATGGATGATGGTCGCATGATCCCATTGGCGGTTACCGCAGCGGCATCTGGCTATCAAGGCATGGTCAAACATGTGCCAATTGGTCCTGTATCGTTGATCAGCCCGTTTAATTTTCCGATCAATCTGACTGCGCATAAAATTGCACCTGCCATTGCCGCAGGCTGTCCATTTGTGTTGAAGCCTGCAAGTTTGACGCCTATTTCAGCTTTAAAAATTGCGGAAGTTTTAGCAGAAACAGATTTACCTAAAGGTGCCTTTTCGGTTTTACCTTGTCCACGTGAACATGCAGATGTCTTGGTCACTGACGACCGATTTAAACTGCTCAGCTTTACCGGTTCCGATGTGGTTGGTTGGGATATGAAAGCGCGTGCGGGGCGTAAAAAAGTGACTTTGGAACTCGGTGGCAACGCTGCTGTATTGGTTGAGCCTGATACTGAAATTTCAGCGGCATTTATTGAACGCTTAGTCGGTGGGGCGTATAACCATGCAGGGCAGGTGTGTATTAGCGTTCAACGCATCTTGGTGCATGCTGATATCTATGCCGATGTAAAGAAAAAACTCGTGGCCAGAATGAAGCAGCTTAAAGCGGCTGATCCACAGTTGGAAAGCACCATGGTCGGTCCCATGATTAAGGAAGCGGAAGCAACACGCGTGCATAAATGGGTCGATAAAGCAGTCAAAAAAGGAGCTAAAGCTTTGGTTCGTGGTGAACATCAGGGTGCTTTGCTCGATCCAATTTTATTGGAAAGTGTCGATGAATCACTGGAAGTGTATAAAGATGAAATCTTTGGTCCTGTAGCGATTTTAGAGAAATACAAAAATTTTGAAAAAGGCATCGCCAAAATTAATAGCAGCCGTTTTGGCTTACAGGCGGGCGTCTATACGCAAAATTTGAATAAAATGCTGTATGCGTGGAATCACTTAGAGGTCGGTGGAGTGATTATTAATGACATTCCATCTTTCCGTGTCGATAACATGCCATATGGTGGCGTAAAAGATTCTGGCTTAGGCCGTGAAGGGATTCAGTCTGCCATTCGAGATATGCAAGAAGAACGCGTATTGGCGATAAAATTGTAGCCATTTAAACATGGGCTTGGTTCAGCATGATTCTGTTCGAAGCCCAGTTTTTGAATCATTTCAAAAATCTAAAGTGAATAAGAAAAAATGAAACGAATTTTATTATTGGTCAGTTTAATGACTGTGAATATGGCTGTCTTTGCTTTTAATGCCACTCAAATGGTGACGGATGCACGCAGCCAGATCGGGAAAACCTTATATTATGATCCTGCGTATACTGCACTGCGTTATCCGATGGGAGATGTCCCTTTAATCAAGGGTGTTTGTACCGACGTGGTAATTCGTGCATTACGACAGCAAGGGATTGATTTACAACAAGCCATTCATGAAGATATGAAAGCCAATTTTAAGCAGTATCCACAAAAATGGGGCTTAAAAGGAACCGATAAAAATATTGATCATCGACGTGTTCCCAATATTCAAACTTGGATGCAACGTCAGGGCTATGTTGTCAAAGATAAGCAGTATTTGGCAGGAGATATTGTCACTTGGGACTTAGGGCGTGGTTTAGTGCATATTGGCGTGGTTTCAGATCGTAAAGTGAAAGCTAGCGATGTTCCGCTCATCATCCATAATATTGGAGAGGGCACACAGGAAGAAGATCTTTTGCATGCCTATAAAGTTACCGGACATTATCGAGTGAAATAACTTTAAAAATTTAATAGGAAATAAAACATTCCTAAAAGTTATATTATTGATAACTTAAATTGTATGAAAAATAAGCTGATTAAATGAACATTTAAACTTAAACATATTATAAAAATGGAATATTTGCCGTAGAAATTACAGAAAAACTTAAAAAAGGTGAGTATTGTTAATTCATACAAAGGGAAAGTTATTTGTGGTGTTTTTAACCAAAATGCGCATGTGATTTTTCTGTTTGCAATTTGGTATAGACGCTCATAAGGTATCTCACCAGATCAAACACCCAGAATTTTTATTTTTATGGTTCTTTTTTTGCTCGCGATATAATCATAACAAGCAGCAGTTAAAGATGCCTGAGGTTTAGGTGTTCTATGTCAGATAATCGTGAAAGCTGGTCTGCGCGATCAGGCTTTATTTTAGCGGCGATTGGATCAGCCGTGGGTTTGGGGAATATTTGGCGTTTCCCTTATGTTGCTTATGAAAATGGTGGTGGTGCATTTTTAGTACCGTATTTGATTGCAATTTTTGCAGCAGGTTTACCCTTACTCTTTTTGGACTATGTTGTTGGACATAAGTTCCGTAAAGCACCACCTACAGCCTATAAAAAGTTAATGAATGCTGAATCATTGGGTTGGTGGCAAGTGATGGTGACCCTGATCATCGGGATCTACTATGCCAGCGTGTTGTCATGGGCCGGTAGTTACATGTATTACGCCATTGGACAACAATGGGGCTCAGATACGGAAAGCTTTTTCTTTAAAACCTATCTACAAAATGGTGATGGCTTAACATTTGGTTTTGTTCCGACTTTATTTGTTGGTTTAGTCATTGTTTGGGCTGTGGTGATGTTCATTCTCTATGGCGGTGTACGTCGTGGTGTAGAACTTGCCAATAAAATTTTTATGCCGTTATTGATCGTGTTATTTAGCATTTTAGTCATTCAAGCATTGCGTCTACCGGGTGCGGCAGAAGGCTTAAATGCATTCTTTACGCCAAACTGGGAAGCGATGACCGACTATAAAGTATGGTTAGCAGCCTTTGGTCATATCTTCTTCTCGTTATCGATTGGTTTCGGGATCATGTTGACCTATGCGTCTTACTTAAAAGCAAAAACCAACTTAACCGGTTCAGGTGTAGTCGTTGCATTAGCCAACTCATCATTTGAAATCTTAGCGGGTATTGGCGTCTTTGCAGCACTTGGTTTCATGGCACAAAGTTCAGGTGTACCTGTAAAAGAAGTAGTATCTGGTGGTATTGGTTTAGCCTTTATTGCCTTCCCGAAAATCATTTCGAGTATGGGGGCAGGCGGTGATTTGTTTGGCTTCTTGTTCTTTGCTTCGTTGGTGGTTGCAGGGATTACCTCTATGGTGAGTATCTTGCAAGTGCCAATTGCAGCGTTTCAAGACAAATTGGGTTGGTCAAAAAATAAAGCTGTGAGCATTATTGGTGGCGGTTCAGCAATCGTATCTACACTTTTATTCTCTACACAAAGTGCCATTACTTTTGTTGATATCATTGACTACTTTGCCAATAACATTGGGATCGTGGGTGGTGGTTTACTCTCTATTATTTTGGTGTCGTGGTTCCATCGTCCATTGATGAAACAATTACAAGAGCATGCAAATCAATACTCAAGTATCAAGTTGGGTCAAGGTTGGAATTTCTTATTGACCGTGATCACCCCAATTTCATTATTGGTTGCACTTGTATTGACGATTAAGGCTGTCGCAACTGAAGGTTATGGCGGTTATCCTGCAACGACACTTTGGTTGGTGGGTGGTTCGGTATTGGCCTTCTTTGTATTGGGTTCTGTTCTATTAAGCTTGTGTAAAGACAAAGGTCCAGAGGAGAATTAATATGAATACATCTGCAATGATCATGATGATTTTATCAATTGTTTTGCTATGGGGTGGTTTACTTTTAGCGACGATTCATTTGGTGAAAAATCCTGACGAAGCTGAAGATTAAATTTAGAATGACGAAAAAAATGCCCGATGAAATCATCGGGCATTTTTTATGATTGTTTACATCTAAAAAGGTGTTTATTGATTTAGGCCGTTTTTACTATACGGCAATAATAGAAGCCATCGCCATAACCCACTTTCGGGAAAAGTTGACGACCATGGATTTGTTCAACACCCCAATCCGCTTCAATTTTAATTTCTTGGGCATCGGCATGATTGGCAAAGAACTCAACCATTTGCTGTTCATTTTCAGCTTTTAAAATCGAGCATGTGATATAAAGCAGCGTGCCGCCGACTTTAAGCTGCTTCCACATGTTTTCCAAAATTTGTTTTTGTAACACTACAGTTTTTGCAATGTCGCCCGATTGACGTAGTAAACGTATATCAGGATGACGACGCATTACACCGACAGCAGTACATGGGGCATCGAGCACGATACAATCAGCAAGTTCAGGAGCAGTATAGGTGATGGCATCGGCAGTCTGAATTTCAACATGTTTACCATCGAGATCCAAACGATCAAGGTTTTCAACCACACGTTTTAGACGCTTTTCATCTTGATCCAGTGCAATGAGTTTCTTCGGTTGGAAAGTCTCTAAAATATGTGCGGTTTTACCACCCGGCGCAGCACAAGCATCAATCACAAATTTACCATCGAGATTTGGTAATAGTGTTGCACACAGTTGAGCATGTTCATCTTGTACCGAAAAACCACCTGCTTCAAAGCCCGGTAAACTTGGAATATGTAGGCTTTCGTCCATCACAATACCGACATTAGAGAGTTCACAGCGATGTGCATCGATGCCTTCATCTTCCAAAATATCAAGGTATTCGTCACGGCTGACTTGGCGTGTATTAACACGTAAAGTCAGTGGTGCAATTTGCTTAAGCTCATAGCTGAGCTCGTCAAATTGTTCGCCCCAGTCTTTTTTCAGGCGTTTGGTTAACCAACTTGGTAGATTTGTGGCTTGTTCAAGCACGTCGTAGAACTGTTCTGTTTCACGTGTTGCACGGCGCAAAATTGCGTTGATTAAGCCACTTAGACTTCCCATACCCAATTGTTTTGCAGCTTCCACCGTTTCAGAAATTGCAGCGTGAGCCGCGACACGGGTACACAATAATTGGTACAAACCAAGGTATAAACAGGTTTCAACCACTTGGTTATCTACTGGTTTAGACAGTAATGGTAAAGTCAGTTGTTTCAATGCGTACCATTGACGTAAACAACCGAGCACCAATTCGTGGAATAACGCACGGTCTTTATCAGACACAATATTCATTTGCTGCGCGAGGACAGATTGCAGCGATTGACCATTTTGGACAGCCAATAACGTCTTCACTACCTGAGCACGTAAATTAAGGTCTCGGGTCGAGGCGTTGGGAGATTGCTTCATTATAAAATTTGTCCAATAGTCAATTTTTGGGTTTGTAAAATTTGTACAGGGTTGAGTGGTTTAGCACCTGGCCATTGCAAAGAAGTCAAAATAATCACGCTGCCATTGGCACAGGCAACGTGTATGCCTTTTTTATCGATGGCAATGATTTCACCTGCTTGAGCATTCGGTGCAGACGCAGCAGAAAGTTCAGAATGCCAAACGCGTAAATTGTTTTGTTCATCTAACTGAATAAATGCTACCGGCCACGGATTAAAGGCACGGATGTTGCGATCGATTTGTACGGCATCGATGGACCAATCAATTTTTGCTTCAGCTTTTGATAGCTTATGTGCATAAACTGTTAATGCTTCGTCTTGAACTTCACGGCTGTCTAAATATTGCTGCAATGTTTGTTCAGTGTCTAAAACGGCAGCAATTGCAGTTGCACCTTGCTCTGCAAGTTTGTCATGCAAAGTTGCAGAGGTATCCGTTGCTTCAATCGGGCAGATGGTTTTATACATCATGTCGCCAGTATCTAGTCCGGCTGCCATTTTCATAATGGTGACACCTGTTTCAATATCACCTGTTGCGATGGCACGTTGAATCGGTGCTGCACCGCGCCAACGTGGCAGCAATGAACCATGAATATTCAGGCAACCATATTTCGGGGTATCTAGCACGACTTGCGGCAAGATCAAACCATAGGCTGCAACCACCATAACATCGGCATTTAAGGCCTTTAATTCCGCTTGTGCGGCTAAACCTTCTTCAGTCGATGATTTGAAATGAAGGGGTTGGTAAACAGGAAGATGGTGCTCTAAAGCCAATTGCTTTACGGCAGAAGCTGTGAGTTTTTGTCCACGTCCAGCTTTGCGGTCAGGTTGAGTGTATACCGCAACAATTTCATGTTGTGTGTTGAGCAATGCAGCTAGTGCTGTTGCGGCAAATTCTGGCGTACCGGCAAAGATGATTTTCAAAATGAATGAACCGAATCTGTGTTGAATATGTGGATTATAGCAAATGATTAATGCGTAATTTAGAACATTAGAAATTGATTTTTGCAACTTTGAAGCTGTCCAAGCTCAATGATTTCATAACCCAAAATCGCAAATTTGCAATTTTTAAATAAATTATATTTATATAAAATTTAAAAATTATTCATGAAAGTTTTGTATTGTGCAGCCATTGATGGCGGTATAGTAGATTTCAGTTAAAAGATTTTTGTCGTCAAATCACTCGTTTTTATTGATAGACCCATCTGCCCAAATCTCAGCTTAAAAAGCCATCTTTAAAAACAATGGCTTGGTGTATGATAGGTTTAAAATTCGACTGATTTTACATCATTGTCAGTATGATTTAGCCAGAGTGAATCTGTAGGATTCATTTCAAGCTCAAACTTTGTTGGAAATATAAAATGCCTGACTATCGTTCAAAAACATCGACACACGGAAGAAATATGGCGGGTGCGCGCGGCTTATGGCGCGCAACTGGTATGAAAGATGAAGACTTCGGTAAACCAATTATTGCCGTCGTGAACTCATTTACTCAATTTGTACCGGGTCACGTTCATCTTAAAGACCTTGGTCAACTCGTGGCGCGTCAAATTGAGCAAGCAGGCGGTGTAGCTAAAGAGTTCAATACCATTGCAGTCGATGACGGTATTGCGATGGGCCATGACGGTATGCTGTATTCATTGCCTTCACGTGACTTGATTGCAGACTCAGTAGAATACATGGTGAGCGCGCACTGTGCCGATGCCATGGTATGTATTTCCAACTGTGACAAAATTACCCCAGGGATGTTGATGGCGGCAATGCGCTTGAACATTCCAGTGGTATTTGTTTCTGGCGGCCCAATGGAAGCGGGTAAAGTCAAAATCCGCGGCAATGACAAAGCGATCGACTTGATTGATGCCATGATTGTGGCTGCAGATGACAACTATACTGATGAAGAAGTAGCAGAATACGAACGCTCTGCATGCCCAACTTGTGGTTCATGCTCAGGTATGTTCACCGCAAACTCAATGAACTGCTTAACAGAAGCATTGGGCCTGTCTTTACCGGGTAACGGTTCTACACTGGCAACACATGCAAACCGTAAAAAATTATTCGAACGCGCAGGCTCTTTAATTGTTGAATTGGCTAAACGTCATTATGAACAAGATGATTACAGCGTATTGCCACGTGAAATGGTGACCAAAGCCTCGTATGAAAATGCCATGACTTTAGACATCGCGATGGGTGGTTCAACCAATACCGTTCTACACTTGTTGGCGGCTGCCAATGAAGCGGGTGTTGATTTCACGATGGATGACATTGACCGTTTATCTCGCAAAGTGCCTGTTCTATGTAAAGTTGCACCTGCGAAAAACGACGTACATATGGAAGATGTACACCGTGCTGGCGGTATCATGTCCATTCTCGGTGAATTAGACCGTGCAGGCTTATTGGACACATCTGTAGGTACTGTTCACGAAGCAAGCTTAAAAGATGCTTTAGATAAATGGGACATTATCCGTACTGAAAATGAAGACGTTTACCAATTCTTCCGTTCAGCGCCGGGCGGTGTACCAACGCAAACCGCATTCTCACAAGATCGATATTACCAACGACTAGATGGTGACCGTGAAAATGGCGTGATCCGTAATGCTGAACATGCGTTCTCGAAAGACGGTGGCTTAGCTGTGCTTTACGGCAACATTGCGCTCGATGGTTGTATCGTAAAAACTGCGGGTGTAGATGATTCAATCTTGAAATTCAACGGTACTGCACGTGTGTTTGAAAGCCAAGATTCAGCAGTAGAGGCGATCTTGGGCAATGAAATCAAAGCCGGTGATGTGGTTGTGATTCGCTATGAAGGCCCACGTGGTGGTCCGGGTATGCAAGAAATGTTGTACCCAACCAGCTACTTAAAATCGAAAGGTCTAGGCAAAGAATGTGCATTATTGACTGACGGTCGTTTCTCGGGCGGTTCGTCAGGCCTGTCTATTGGTCACGTTTCACCTGAAGCAGCAGAAGGTGGTGCAATTGGTTTAGTGGAAGATGGTGATTTAATCGAAATTGATATTCCAAACCGTACCATCAACCTTGCTGTTGATGAAGCAACCATGGCCGCTCGCCGTGCAGCGCAAGAAGCCAAAGGTTGGCATCCAGTTGAAGAGCGTCCACGCAAAATTTCGAAAGCATTGAAAGCGTATGCAATGCATACCACGAGTGCGGCGAAAGGCGCAGTACGTGAAATCTAAACTTTAGATGTTTAATTAAAAAGCACTCCACATGGGGTGCTTTTTTAATTTACATCTACATAACTTGCATTGGATACGAGGAAATGTCATCCGCAACTGTCTGAGGTAAACGGTAATTTAAAAGTGAATGTTTCTGCGATCATTTTTTTAGTTGCAAACAGTTGCCGAGTTTTGCGGATGACAAATGGTTTTGGTTACTTTTGCCAAAACAAAAGTAACATACGTGCTCCGAAAATTAGCTTTTATAGGATAAGACTCCGCTGTAATCAGCTTTTAAATGAAATAATGGGACAATAATTCTAAGTTATAGATTTATTAATCTGATTAAAAATAATGTTTCTTGAAGCAACTAAATAAAATTTAATAATTAGTGGATGTCATTAAAATTCTAAAAAAGACAGCCTCGAATAGTAGCTATAATTTATATGGCTTTGTGTAGGCAATCCCTTACTTTTGAAAGATCAAAAGTAACAAAAATCTTTTGTTCTCCTGATATGGCATCCCTGCCATACAGGAAAACAGCGACATCCATGTCGCTTTGTCATGTGATTGAATGGTATTGCATGCGCTAAAAATCTTTTTTGTTGAGATGTAATTTCTTTTACATGCCGAGCGCTTTCTATACAATAAATTTAAAAGAATCCGCCAAAGCTGAAGCCAAAATCAGCCATCGCCAAGGAAGAACAATGAGTAAAAATAATATCCGCGAACATTCCGCTCCTGTTTATGACGGCATAGAAAATGCGCCCGCACGTTCCATGATGCGTGCAACAGGCTTCCAAGATGCAGACTTTAAGCGCCCATTTATTGGCATTGCCTCGACTTGGGCCAATGTTACCCCTTGTAATATGCATATTGATGGTTTGGCGCGTGAAGCTGAGAACGGGGTCAATGCTGCAGGTGGTAAAGGCATTATTTTTAATACCATCACCATTTCTGATGGCATTTCCAACGGGACTGAAGGGATGAAATACTCCTTGCTGTCGCGAGAAATTATTGCCGATTCGATTGAAGCAGTAGTCGGCTGTCAGGCCTATGATGGCGTGATTGCCATTGGCGGTTGTGACAAAAACATGCCGGGCTGCATCATGGGCTTGGCACGTTTAAACCGTCCAGGTCTGTTTATTTATGGTGGCACCATCAAGCCGGGTGAAGGGCATACCGACATGATTTCGGTATTTGAAGCGGTGGGTCAGCATGCCAAAGGCGAAATTAATGCGATTCAGGTGAAACATATTGAAGAAGTGTCTTTGCCAGGGCCGGGTTCTTGTGGGGGGATGTATACCGCCAATTCTATGGCCTCTGCGATTGAAGCTCTCGGCATGAGCCTGCCAGGCTCATCCGCACAGGAAGCGGTGTCTGAAGACAAGCAGATTGACTGTGCCCGTGCTGGTGAAGCAGTGATGAATCTACTGCGTCTGGATATCAAGCCACGTGACATCATGACCAAAGCGGCTTTTGAAAACTCGATTAAAGTGCTGATTGCTTTAGGCGGTTCAACCAATGGCGTACTGCATTTGATTGCCATGGCGCATACCGCAGGCGTGGAACTGTCTTTGGATGATTTTGTGCGTATTGGCAAAGATATTCCTGTGGTGGCCGATGTGCGCCCATCGGGTAAATATTTAATGTCGGAACTGATTGCCATTGGCGGCATTCAGCCGCTCATGAAACGCATGCTGGATGCCGGCATGCTCGACGGTTCTTGCCTCACCGTTACGGGCAAAACTTTGGCGGAAAACTTAGCCGATGTAGAGGATTATCCTGAAGGACAGCAAATTATTTTGCCGTTTGATGCGCCAATTAAAAAGGATTCACATTTGGTGGTACTCAAAGGAAATTTGTCGCCGACGGGTGCAGTGGCTAAAATTACCGGTAAAGAAGGGCTGTATTTTGAGGGGCCTGCGCGGGTATTTGAGGGTGAGCAGGGTGCCATGCGCGGTATTTTAGATGGCGAAGTACAAGAAGGTGAAGTGGTGGTGATCCGCGGTGTTGGGCCGAAAGGCGGGCCGGGTATGCCGGAAATGTTAAAACCGACTTCAGCGATTATTGGTAAAGGTCTAGGCCAATCTGTTGCACTGTTGACTGATGGGCGTTTCTCGGGCGGCAGCCATGGTTTTGTGATTGGGCATGTGACACCAGAAGCCTATGAAGGAGGCCCAATTGGCTTGGTTAAAAACGGCGATAAAATTTCAATTAACGCTGAAACCCGTGAAATGACTTGGCATGTGGCTGAGGATGAAATTGCTGCACGTCGCGCGGCCTGGGTCAAACCGAAACCAAACTATACCCACGGCGCTTTGGCTAAATTTGCCAAGTTGACCTCTGGTGCGGAAAAAGGTGCGGTGACTGACCTAAATCTAGACGTCTAATCCATTGTTAAACATTGAACATTCAGCCCTGACTTGATATAAGTTTTGCACAAGGCTTATATCTCATTTAAAACAGCTTCATAATAGAAGTTGAATTTTAAGCATGTGCTGGCAGGTTCGGTACAATTCATCATTTTGAGGCAAAAAACGCATGTCACTGTTACGCCGTTGGTTCGATCCAATCCGATCGAGTTGGTTTTATCAGAAACCGACCCGACAAGCGGTGTTACCCACGGAACAAGGTCTGAGTGTTTATCTTCGACTGGATGATGTTTATAGCTATTTGGCTGCGCAGCAACTGCCTCAATTAGAAGAAATTCTCAGTGATGAAATTAAACCACTGAAAGTGATTATTTGTCGTCAGAGTGCTGAACCTCCTAATCAAATGTCATCGATAGAATGGCAACAATATTGTCTGAATGATGCCCAAATTTTAGCGCGGCAGCATCGTTTTAGTTTTCATGAAACACCTGAACAACCGACCGCCGAAGCTTTAGAACAAGCCGAAATTATTCTAAAAAATACGCCATTACGCGGCCAAGATTTTCTTTATTTACTTGAAGATGTGTTCCACATGCTGTGGCAAAAGCAGTATGGCAAGCTGAGAACACTGTATGCGATGGCCAGCCGTCATCATAAAGCTCAAGATTTTCCTGAACGTATCTTTACCGATACCCCGATTTTATCGGGCTATTTTGAGTTTGGTGAACGTAAGTACCATGCTGTAGATGATTTACTGCGTTTAACGCGCCGTTTAAAACAACAAAAACTCCTGACAGATAACCCGATCTTTATGATCAATCATATTGAATGGCGTGAGCACCTGATCAGTGATGCAGAAGAGTTGAATGAAATTCAGGGACTCGATCCTGAGCTTGATCTCTACATCGCGATGGAAGATCCGATTTCATGGTTACTGTTGGCTTATATTCGTGAGGAATTGGCGGACTATTATAATATTCAGTTGAATGTGTATCCATTGTCGTATCACGGTCGTGATTTGTTTGACTGGAGTTTGGCAACACGTCTGTCTAAACGGACCGAAGTTAAGTTCACGCCATTTTGCCGGCCTACAGAAGCTGCGACATTAGCTATGTCACAGCTTTACTACAGTGCGCCCGAAGAGCAGCGTATTGATGCGATGTATCGCATTTTGGAGGCTGTATGGACCAAAGGGCGTGATTTATCCTTCAAAGCACATTTTCAGGCTTTACAGTATGAGTTAGAGATTTCTGAACTGATCACTGAGGATATTGCTGAAAAATTAAAAGAAAATGATATGCACTGTGAGATGAAGTCACAGCCCGATTTTCCTGTTTTAGAATTACGTATTGCAGGTCAAAGCTATGTATTTAATAGCTTATACCGCGTATGGATGATTGAAAGTATTTTCAGTAATGTGTTAGAAGAGAAGTATAAAAGTGAAAACACCGCTGAAAGTGAAGCCAGAGAAGATGAAGAAAGAAAAAGTTGAGTCATTAGAGCAAGCCCGCGCACAGATTGATGTGATTGATCAGGGAATTATTGAGCTCATTGCTGCACGTCAGTTTTATGTTGATCAAGCGGTGCGTTTTAAGCGTTCAGTACAGGATGTTCAATCACCAGAACGTGTCGAAGCGGTGATTAGTAAAATTCGTCTACAAGCCACAGAGCACGGTGTAAATGCAGATATTGTGGAACGTTTATACCGCGATATGATTCAGCATTTTATTCAACGTGAGTTGAAAGAGATTCGACCGTAATTTTTAGTTTTTGAGATTAGATCAAATTTATTAATGTTCTTTTTTAATATCACCAACTGAAAAGATGATGATTTGATTTACATTTTGAAATTTTATTAATTTTTTTATTTGTTATTCTACTTCTAATTACAATAATTGGATCTAGCATGACTAGCCCTACTTTTTTACATGAACTGTCAGAAGAACAGCTAAAAAAACTTTCTCAAGACGATATTCAAAAGATTCATCAAGCAGAACAACTCTATTGGAATCATAAGCCGCATACCAAATATTATGCAGCTTTTAATGGTTCAAAAACAAAAAAAGGTGGGTTAGTTCGAGCATCTAATCATGCTTATAAGGTCAACGGGATCTCTTTAGCTTTGGTCGGTGATGAAGCTATATATTTAGATGGTTCGACAGCAAAAATTATCTCCGGCGCAGGATTTCTTCTAAATGTTGATGGCAGAGCCGCAGCACTTATCGGATCATTATTAGAAAATGGCGATGAAATTATTGATAGTCCGGTCACTTCCCATGTTTTACGCTTATATCATGATGCAGCTATCCCTGAAGGTTTTATGAATCCAACTTTGGGAGACTCAAATAATGTCTAAAGGATTTGGCATTCATGGCTCAACAACAAGTCACGGTGGGACAGTCATGTCCACGCAGTCCCGAAGTTCACAGATGGGGAATCTCTTTCTTCGTGCGGGAGATGGTTTCGCCTGTCCAAAATGTAAAACTTGGTCTACCTTAATTAAGAGTAATGATCATGTGATTTTTGATGGAAAGGCCGTGGCTTATGTAGGTGATAAATTTACTTGTGGGGCTTCATTGATGCCAAACCAAGTACATGTTGTAGGGACTAGTGGTGGAATAAGTTCATTAAATAGCCCAATTTTTAAGCCAAGTATGTTGCAGAATAATTTAACGAATAGTTTTGTAAGTGATAAGAAAAAATATGAAAATTACTATATAGAGAGAAACCAAACTGATTATGTGAAATTTAAGACTGCGATCCCTCCATATGATGAGGATAAAAAAGGATTATTTGGAATTGTTGCACAATTAGCCTCTGGAGTATGTGATTTTATTGTTACGTATGTTGTTAAAAATAAAGAACTTTTTGTAACGGTGTCATATATGCCGCCGGTGGTTAAAAATGATGCAAGTAAAATTATTCCGCGTGCGACCCTAAGACTATTTAAAGAAAAAAATAGAAAATTTGACTTGTTAAAAACTCAAGAGTTAAAAATTGCTAATGGTATTTGGAATACTGAAAAAGGAAAAGAGCCAGTTGGATCTTGTAATATCAACTTACCTGAACCTGATATATCACTCTTAAAAGTTGAATTAGATTTGGGATATATACTGAAGTTTGATGGTGGAACAGTTACACCAATTCCTAGTTTTAAAACTCATACCTTTACCTTAAACTCCGCAGCGAGAGAAGTTTGATGAAGCATTTTTTTATTTTCTTAACCTTATTTTTTATATTTGGTAGTACTGCTTGCTCGTCTGAGAAAATTAGTTTGAATCATCATGAAGTTAAAGAAGCTCAAAAAAAAGAATCAATTTCAACGCTGTCTAAAGAAGATACAGCTATAATAAATGATTATAAAAATACTATTAATAAACTTAATCTGAGAGATAAAGAAAACGCAGATAAAGTAATGAAAGATAGTTTGTCTGAAATAAAAAAGATCACGAATGATCAAGAACGACAAAAGATTGAAATGCAAATCTACTTAGCAACAGGCATGTATGAAGAGGCTTATAATCTTAATCATAAAATGTTAAAGGACTCTTTCAGTCAGGAACTTTTAGTGACTCAGTGTGAGTTAAGCTATTATGCTAAAAGATCGAAAGATGAATATGAAAAATGTTATTCCGATTTAGCATTGATTTTAAAAGAAGAATTAAGGAAAGTATCAAAAAATGACCCTCAGTATATTTATGGTGAGTGGGGCTATTTGCTATCAATGTATAAATCTGGGAACGTTGAATATAAAAATAAATTAAAAAAATTTATTGATTCAATTCAAGATGAAACGGTGAAATATCAATTCGAAAGTTCTTATGAATTAGCTGAAGAGCAAAAGAGTAGTTATGACAATAATTAAAATAAATAAGTTGTAATTCCTTTTTTATTGAATTCAACTACCTTGTCTATAGCTGATTTCAAGCACAGCCTCAACTTTTTATTGAGGCTCTATTCCAAAAACACTGATTTTTCAAAGCGCCTGAATTGCATAGCATAGAACCAATTCTTCAGCGAGTTTCGCCATGATTTGGTTCGTCATCACAGTTTTTGCAATCGCAGGTCTAATTAAAGGCACGATTGGGTTAGGCCTGCCTGCGGTATCGATGGGCTTACTCACCATGGTGATCAGTCCATTTCAGGCAGCGACGTTATTAATCATTCCATCTATGGTCACCAACTTTTGGCAATTATTTGCCGAAGGGCAGGTGCTGCGACTAATTCAACGCTTTTGGCCCTTGTTACTTGGGATTATCGTCGGTTCAATTTGGAGTATTTTTCCAACTTTAGGACATGGTGAATTTAAAAGTGAAGCTTTACTGGGGGGCATGTTGGCACTATACGGACTGTATGGGCTTTGTGCGAAAAGCTTGCCGAACTTTGCACCACATGAAAAATGGCTATCTCCAATGATCGGTTATCTCGGTGGAGCGCTGACTGTAGCCACAGGTGTGGTGGTGATCCCGGTGGTGCCATATTTGCAAGGTTTGCAACTCAAACGCGATGATCTCGTACAGTCACTCGGTTTGGCCTTTACCACGTCAACCATTTGTTTGGCGGTGTTCTTACAGCAAAATCCTGTGGAAGATCTCCCGATTGATTATGCCATGTCAGCCATGGCACTGGTTCCTGCGCTCATTGGCATGTGGGCAGGGAAAAAAATCCGTTACCGCATTCCAGAACAAAAATTCCGTAAGGTGTTTTTTATCGGGTTGATTGCCCTTGGTGGCTATATGATGTTGCACCAGTTTGACGTGATTTAAAGCCTAGACTTAGCTATCCAAAGCAGATTTTTGAGACAGTAGAAACTGACTGAAATGCTGATAATTTAAGGGTAAATCATCAAAATTACGTGCGGTGAGCAGCAATTTTCGATTGGCCCAGTCGCCGCTGAGCTCAACTTGGGCAAAGGCATACAAATTGATTAATCGTTGGGCTGCACGTTTTGGCATGATGGCAATGCCCACACCATTCGCCACCACTTGCGCGATCGCGGCAAAGTTCGGCAAACGCAGCCGATACTGAATTTCACAGCCGAATAATTTGGCTTGAGCCTCGATCGATTGTTGCAAGGAATGATATTGCATCAAACCGACAAAGGGATAATTCAAAATCTCTGCGGGTTTGACGCTAGATATCGAGGCCAATTCATGAGTTATAGGACAAATCAGTACCAAAGGATCATTTGCAAACTCAAGTGTTTGTAACTTTTCGGATTTAAAGAAACCCGAAATTAGACCTAGTTGTGCATTGCCTTGTTCAATCGCTGCAATGATGTCTTTAGACTCGGCTTCATGCAGCTCAATTTGTGTGTTGGGATTTTCAAGCAAATAACGTGGTAACAAGACCGGTAAATATTCACTTTGTGCAGATGAATTACACCATAAGGTCATATTGGAACTTAACCCATGGGCAAAGGGCAGCATCGCGTGTTCTAATTGTTGCCCCTCACCTAAGATGCGCTGTGCATGTTCAACCAAGGTTTGACCGGCAAGAGTCAGTTTGACACCTTTGGCTTGGCGAGTGAACAGGGCTGTGCGGTATTGCTGTTCGAGTTTTTTAATCCGTTCACTGGCTGCTTGTAGCGAGATGGCAGAACGAGCAGCGCCTTTGGTCAGACTGCCGCTGTCTACAATGTGCAGCACCAATTGAAGGTCGAACAAATCCAGTCGCATAGGGTGTATTCCTTGGCTAATGCCTTATCTTACCGAAAGTGTAGCTATAAAAAAAAGCGACCTTTCGGCCGCTTTTCAAATGAATATTCTTTTTTTTAATGCTTTGGAGGCTTATTCTGATTTATCGCCTAAGCTAAAGAACCAGTTCAAAATCAAGGCTGCAAAGGTTGCGGTACCAATACCACCTAGATTGAAGTTACCGAATTGTAATGCAAAGTCACCCGTACCTAAAATAATGGTCACTGCAGCCACCATCAGGTTCTTGTTTTTAGAGAAATCAACTTTGTTTTCAATCCAGATTTTAGCACCGGCAATGGTAATCAAACCGAACACTACAATAGAGGCACCGGTCAAAATCGCTTGTGGAATGGTATGAATAATCGCGCCAAATTTTGGTGAAAGACCAAGGAAGATGGCGAATACACCTGCAAATACAAACACGATGGTCGAGTAAACACGCGTTACTGCCATCACACCAATATTTTCGCCATAAGTGGTCATACCCGGACCGCCGACACCGCCTGAAAGTGTGGTTGCAACACCATCTGCAACGAAGGCTTTACCAATGTGCGGATCAAGATTTTCACCTGTCATCGCGCCCACAGCTTTGATGTGCCCAAGGTTTTCTGCAACCAAAATCAACGCAATCGGTGCAATGATCAGCATGGCATTGAAATCAAAAACAGGCGAATGGAATTGAGGAACACCAAACCAAGCTGCATCTTGTACTGGAACGAAGTTGATTGGTGTGCCATGACCCATGACATTGGAAATGATGTAATACACCAAGTAAGCGAGTAGAAGGCCAACTAAGAGTAATAGACGTTGTAATAAACCTTTGGTGAACACAGCAATTGAACCCATACATAGTACGGTTACTAAAGCCATCCACATATTAAAGTTATTACCGGCAACCCCTTTAATGGTCACTGGGGCAAGGTTGAGACCAATGATCATCACCACTGCACCTGTAACGACAGGCGGCATAAGTTTTTCAATCCAACGGGTACCCGTTGCCATCACGATAAAACCAAAAATGGCATATAAGATACCGCAGGCCATGATCCCGCCTGCTGCCATCGCGATATTGGCATTTGGCGCGCCAGTACCTGATGCTGCATAACCGGTTGCCGCGATCACCACACCAATAAAGGCAAAACTAGAGCCTAAATAACTTGGTACACGACCACCTGTCATAAAGAAGAATAGGATGGTACAGATCCCCGACATTAAAATCGCAAGGTTGGCATCAAAGCCCATCAAAAATGGCGCAAGGACAGTTGCACCAAACATTGCAAAAGCATGTTGTATCCCCAATACAACACTTTGCACAGGAGGTAGGTACTCATTTGTACCTACAGGACGTGCATCAATATTGCCTTCGTACGGGCGCCATTTGGGAAACCAATTGGACATAAAATGAGCACTCAATAGATAAATTGTGCACATCATACTCTTGTTTTTTAGAAGATTTAATCTCTTTTAAAAATATTTTATTCAAACTAATTACATGACTTTACATGTAAATTTACCAAATGGTAAAAGTTTTAAGGGTGTAAAAATGGCATTAAATCATGCAATTAATCAAATAGGATAAGAGTCAATACTTCATAAATTTTTCTTATTTTATCAAATGGAGCGTAAAACTCTGTCCTTCAGGTCAGAGATATAAGCGACACGACCTGAAGTGTCGTTTGATTTAACTAAGGACTATTTTCCTTGAGTTTTGATTGTTAATATAAGTACATGAAAACCCTTAAATTACGTATAAAAGACAAACATTGCAAGGTGTTAGACCAACTAGCATCAG
>NZ_VOYQ01000050.1:0-22663 GCF_013420195.1 Acinetobacter sp. YH01024 | reverse complement strand
TTCATATTAAGCTTTACGAGGGCGTTGTATCGTCTGACGAGACGTGTATCAAGATGGGAGATATTAAATTGAAGAGCATGCTCTTCAATTTAACCCAAAACTTGGGATTTGTGTAGATACCTATGCCTTTAAGGAGAGGGTTTGGGAGAGGTTATATATTCTGAAATATCAAATCGCGCAGAAGTAATTCCGCGCGATTTTTTCTTGCTGAAAATTTTATTGAGGCAAATCACTATAAAATAGATGCAGAATAAAAGTGTGAAATAAATCACAATACTGTGGAAATTTTATTGCTTTAGAAAGACTTTATAACAATGACATTTACCCAATTGGTTCGTGCAGAATCCTTTCCAACCCATATTTCTTGGCAATCGCGTGATACTTTTGCGCTGTGTATTCTTCCGCTGATCTTGCTCAACAGTTATGTCTTAGACCAATTTTTTGGTGTTTCAGCTCAGGTCGCTTTGGGTGATTCGATCTTTCGCGGTATTTTATTTATTGCCGTGTGTTGGCTCTATAAAACGATGCTATATACGCACTGGCAAAAGTATAAGCAGGCCTTTTGGCGCTCAAGTCTGTTGGTGGTTGTTGGTGCAGTCGTCTTACAAGTAGTGATTTCTTTTACACGCAGTCTGTTGCCCGTTGGTGAGAACATTGAAAAAGAATCGACCATTGATCCCAATACGATTGCGTTTTTTAGCATGCTGATCATCAGCCTTGGGCCATTATTTACCGCATTGCTCGAAGATATTATTTTCCGCTATACCTTGCTACAAAAGCTATTTATACAGCCTTGGCTGTGGCGATTGATATTGGTATTACTGAACTCAATTTTATTTGGCTTGATTCATTATCATAATTTCGATGGCGATTTGATTGCGACCATCAGTTTTATGGTTGCAGGTCTATTTCTCAACCTCATCTATTTGTGGACGCGTAACATTTGGCATGTCTTACTCATTCATTTCGTTAACAACGCGGTACTATCGTTAGGCGGCGTGATTTTATTGAAATTGCTTCAGCCCTATGTGGGCAGTTGAAGTCAAAAATAGGGGGGAAGATTGTGTCTAGTTTATTTATGGTGATGCTCGGCGGACGCCATCCAAGAGCAAATATCGAAGTGCATGATGTCATTCTTGCAGTGGGTAACGCATTAGAAGAGGTTTATCCACAACTGAGAACGGCATGGTTTGGTGAGCAAAAAGGCTTACATATTGATGCTTGGGCACAGGTACATACAGTCAGCACTGAAAATCGGCATTATCGTATCCAATTTTGTGATGCCGCGCCCCGAGCTGAAGATGAAAAATTATGGCTGATTAATCTCGGGGGATATGATGCCCGCGAATTTGGTGAATTACATCGTTATGTTTTGGTGACGGGACAAAATGCCAGCGTTGCAAAACAACGGGGCAAGGCTTTTTTTGAGTCACATTGGCAAAAACAACATACCGACCGAACCCTAGATGTTGATGATTGTATTGCGATTGATCATGTCTATGGGCGCTATATCGAATTGGTTGAAACGCCGCATAGCCAGCAAAATTCATGGAAAAATGATTACATCTTAATAAATGAATAATTGTGATGATTAAGAGCTGAAATGTCAGCTTTTATATTTTTTTGTGATATTCGCCTGAAATCAGATGGATTGTCTTTTCAGGCGTTAAATAATAGGCATAATAACATTCAGGATTTAGACCTTAAACCTCAATGGAATGGCGTATATGGATTTAATACGGCCGAATGGACAGCCGCATTATGGACGTTTTAGTGAACTTCCCAATCGCATCGATTTAAGTAAGTATGAATATAAGACACCGTATGGAAAACGACTTCAAGGTTGGCGTAAGCGTTTAAAATATAAAAAATTTAAATTTTGTTGTATTCAGCATGATCATTATACGATTGGTCTAGCGATTGCCGATATCGCGTGGGCGGGGCACGGTTTTGTCTATGTGTATGACCATATTACGAATGAAGTGTTGGAATGGAATTCGATTAATTTCCTGTCACGTAATACCGTTTTAGATGAACAACCTTTATTTAATCAAAGTCATTTTATTAAGTCTGGGATTCAACTAGACATTCAGCATGCCAATGGTGTGCGATACATTCAAATGTCAAAACATGGCGAACTCAAACTGAGCGCTCGAGTGTTTTGTGCGGGGACTGATCCGCTGAGTATGTGTAGCCCTACAGGAATTAATGGTTGGACCTATACTCAAAAATTGACGACGTTGGGCTGTGAAGGTTTTTTTATCAATAAGCAAGGCAAGACCATTCAATTTCATGACCGAACATTGGTGTCTTTAGATGATACCTGTGGTTTTCTTCGTCCTGAAACCGCATGGTTTTGGTTATCGTGTAACTTTTGGGACAGTCAAAATCGACGCGTTGGGATCAATCTTGCCTCTGGGGTAAATGAAAGCTTTGGTAATGAAAATTGTCTGTGGGTCAATGGACATCTGTATGCCATATCTGATGTGTTGTTTCAACAGCAAGGCGATAATCAATGGAATATTAGCTCATTAGACAACAGCTTAAATTTGATCGTCACCACAGGTTGGCGACGCTATGAAAACCTGAATTTAAGATTGGTCGGTAGTCAGTTCAGTCAATGGCAGGCAAAAATTAGCGGTACAATTCAACGTGATGGCGAAGAAATTGTATTCTTAAATGAATATGGTTTACTTGAGCAGCACTATGCCAAATGGTAAGTCTAAGTCTATAAAAAAAGCCGCAATCGATGCGGCTTTTTTTATTCAATTTTTATTTTGCCGCTTGCCAAAACACTTCAGCTGCTTGTATCGGATCATTGGTTTCTTCATAAGTTTTTAACCAAAGATCATAATTTTGCACAATGGGATGCTGACTCGGATGGAAGTCTTTTTTAAACCAATCTCGATATGGCTTGCTCATACGGGTGAGGGTGCCATTTTTACCAAAGAACCACGGTAAGCCTTTCATATTTAATTTTAAACGTTCAGTGAAGCTGAACCCGTCATGTTTCAGCATCACATTAGCACGGTATAAGGTAAAGCCAAGCATCAATCCACTGGTCCAGACCAAAGTAAATTTCTTTAGATTTTCATCGACCTTAGCCACATCTTTCATCACATCAAAAGCCACATCGCGATGTTCCATTTCTTCTATCGCATGCCAAATAAATAATGCACGGACATAAGGATGCGCAGATTCTAAGACGGACTTTTGGCTACAAAAGGTTTCAGCCATCAATGCAGTCAAATGCTCGGCAGAAGCCGTCATGGCAATGTTGTATTCAGGTGAGCGTTTGCTCAGTTCAAATTTAAAAATTTTATTTAGACGTTTAATGAACGCATCGACAGGCATGCCTTGTTGTTTCATCAACATATTCATTTTGTCATGCGCCATACCGTGCTGCGCTTCTTGACGAATAAAGTCAGCGACACGTTGTTGTAAATCAGGGTCTTGAATTTGACTGCGGAACAGACGTACAGATTCAATAAAATAGCGCTCGCCATCAGGAAAGGTCAGGCTCAAGGCATCAAACATACGTGTTAAAAAGGGGTCTCCGCCAAACCAATAGCGCGGGATTTCTTCTAACTTAAAATTTAGCTTTGTGCGAACAATGGGTTCGACTTGATATTTGACGATAGCATTCATGATATTTTTTCTGTGCGAGTCGTGTTGATTGCAGTATGTCGGAGAAATTGCACTTTGTTTTGACAGATATTGCCAATTTTTATACATTTTACGCCATGATGAAAATATAAAATGTCAGAATTGGCAGGTCAGAAAGAGGGGCGAGATGGCTGAAATTCAGATCCCAAATGGTTACTTCCAACTATGGAATATGGTCTTAATTGAGCGTGAATTAAACTATACACAGCTTGAATGGATTGCGCCGTATGCTGCGCAAATTCAGCATGTGCTGTCTTTGCCGATCGACTCTCAATCGCCGAATTCTTTTTTTAACAGCATCATGCAACTGACTCAGCAGCATCTGGATTGCCCGCAATTGGTTTTTGAAATGGCCAAGTATATTCGTGCGGAGCATTTTGGGGTGTTAGGCTATATGGCGACACTGAGTAATAGCGTAGCAGATGCTTTGCAATATGTGATGCGATTTAGTCGTTTGGTGATTGATGGGGCGCAAATTGTGCCAATGAATATGAGCCATCAAGATCATCAAATTATTCTGTCTTGGCCACAGCATGATGATGAATATGCTTTGGTGAATGAGTTGACCATGGCCTGTATGGCACATTTGGCCAAGCAAATTTTTCCAGATTCTTTAAAGTTACTCCGCATTCATTTTGCACATGTGCCGCGGATGGCACGTTATCACTATGAAAAGTTTTATGGTTGCCAAATGGAATTTTCGACCCTTAAATATTCATTTGTGATTCATGCCGATAGTTTGGATTTAAAGTCAGAACTTGCAGATCCATCGCTGATGCAATTGTTATTACGTCAAGCCGAAGAGGCGATAGCTGCTCGTTCGCAACATTCAGATCCAATTCAACAGATGCAACAATGCATAGCAGATTATCTCAAATTACAGCAGCAAGCCCCTAAAATAGAATGGTTAGCAGAGGAGTTACATCTGTCAGTCAGAACCCTGCAACGACAGTTAAAGGAGAAAGACACCTCATTTAAGCGGCTTTTGGAGCTGGAACGGATGAAACGCTGTGAATATCTACTTTCACAACAAACCCATTTGACGGATATCGCTTTACAGCTAGGTTATTCAGATCAGTCGGCTTTGGCACGTGCTTTTAAGGCATATAGCGGAGAGACATTATTAGCGCGAAAAAAGGCTTTGAAATTAGAATAAAACGTACAGATTGCTCGTCAAGAAAAGCCTTTCAAACAACATTAAAAAAAGCGGTCAAACGACCGCTTTTTTAGCCAACGTTATGCCGCGGCTTTTAATTTTGGATAACGCAGTAAAATGGCAAGGATGGCAAAGATCGCTAAGACCCAACAGTAATACACACTACCAATCAGTTCCACAGGCGAAAGTTTTGCGATCGAACAAGCCAGTAACAGCTGTGCGCCATAAGGAATGAGACCTTGGGCTACGCAAGAGAAAATATCCAAGAGCGCAGCAGCACGTTTAGGGTCTACACCATATTCTTTGGCGACTTCACGTGCCATGTCACCAGATAAAATAATTGCGACAGTGTTGTTTGCCACAAATAGGTTGGAGAAAATCACCAAGAAACTGATACCAATCTCACCTGCGCGTTCAGCACCAACTTTAAAGCAGCGTGTCATGCTGTAAATACGTTGAATCAGCCATTCTAAACCGCCTTCTTTTTGCATAATGGCAGAAATACCACCCAAGAAAATAGAAAGCAGGGCAACTTCAAACATGCCGGTAAAGCCGTCATAAATAGAATTATTTAAGCTTAAGAAGTTAAATTCAGGTTGAATCACCAAACCAATCAAGCCAGATAACAAGACACCAATGGTCAGTACAGCAAGCACGTGCAAACGTGAAAAGGCCAAAATAAATACCGCTAAATACGGCAGGATTAGCCACGCATTATAAGCTTTATGTTCAATCGCTTGTGAGCCTTGACTCATGAATAAATAAATACAAATGCTGACGATCGATGCAGGAACAGCAATCCAAACATTGACCTTAAATTTATCGCGAAGTTGAACTTTTTGACTGTTCGTTGCAGCAATGGTGGTATCTGAAATCATCGACAGATTATCACCAAACATGGCACCGCCGACCACAGCACCAATGGCATACACCACTTCAATTTCGGTGACTTGAGTAAAACCAAAGGCAATTGGCGCACAAGCTGCAATGGTGCCCATGGAGGTTCCCATCGCTGTGGCAATAAAGGCCGCAATAATAAACAGCATGGGCAGCACGAACTCAGGCGCAATCACCGATAGTCCTAACTGCACTGTTGCATCAACACTACCGATGGCACTGCTGACACTGGCAAAAGCACCAGCGAGCATAAAGACCATAAACATTAAGATCAAATTCGGGTGGCTGGCACCTTTCATAAAGGTATCAATCGCGTCATTAATCTTGCCGCGATAGAGCAAAATTGCCAATACAATCGCAGGAAGAGCTGCGACTGGCGCTTTCACTTGATAGAACGCAAACTCAGTTCCAATGATGGAATGGTAAATACCACTGCCCAAAAAAATGGTCAGAAAAACAATAAGCGGGAGCAGTGCAAATGCCCGAGCAGGCACCTTCACTTGTGAATCGGAGGACATAGGAGATAAAAAAATAAAAGTATGCGGCTAGTATAAAGCAGGTTTTGCAATTTAAGGAAAATTAAAATGTAAATGCTAAGCCTGTTATTTTTAACATTTTTTTGATGATAAAATTAAGTTAGTCTAAAACCTTATAATTTTGCCAGATCCTAAAATTAGGCATCTTTGATCATTGTGAAAAAAACTGAAATATCGGTAAATGATGCTTTCGGGTTGTTCTGGAAAATTATGTTTGCATGAGAAATGCCGACTGAGGATTGTATACCCTGTTCAATGGGTAAAAAATAGCGTTACAATGCGATGTCTTGTATTTCGACAAAACCCACATCATAGTTTTGATTCATTCAAGGAAAGTATAACCCTATGTCACGTTTAGCCACTCGATTTGGAACGCTTAAATCTCAACAGCGTAAGGCCTTGGTTTCTTATGTTATGGCTGGTGACCCTCATCCACAAGTAACGGTACCTTTGTTACATCAAATGGTTGAGGCAGGTGTAGATGTGATCGAACTGGGTCTTCCATTTTCAGACCCAATGGCGGATGGTCCTGTTATTGCACTTGCCGCTGAGCGTGCGCTTGCTGCAGGAACCAATACTCTAGATGCCTTGAACATGGTGAAAGAGTTCCGTAAAAACGATACAGAAACACCCGTGGTACTGATGGGCTATTTAAACCCCGTTGAAGTAATCGGCTATGAAAAGTTTGTTGCCTATGCACATGAATGCGGTGTAGATGGCGTGCTCTTGGTGGACCTTCCACCAGAAGAAGCAAAAGATCTAGATGCAGTATTGAAAAAATACGACATGGATCAAATCTTCTTGCTTGCGCCAACATCCACTGATGAACGTATTCAGCATGTGGTGAAACAAGCCAGTGGATTTATCTACTATGTTTCTTTGAAAGGTGTGACAGGTGCAGCGACTTTAGACGTTGCTGAAGCTGCGGCACGTATTCAAAAAATCAAATCGTATACTCAGGTACCTGTCGGCGTTGGCTTTGGTATCAGTGATGCAGCATCGGCGAAAGCCATGGGTGTTGCTGCAGATGCGGTGATTGTAGGTAGTGCTTTTGTTAAACAATTTGCAAACTTAGCGCCAGAACAAGCTGTAATCGAAACAGTGAATAAAGTGAAGGAGCTTCGAGCTGCGCTCGATGAGTTAGTATGAGTCAAGACGCAAAAACAGGCAAAATTCTGAGCGCATCTACGCCATGGACAGAGCGTGCGGTACCAGGTATTCATGTACCTGATGAACAGCAAGCATTAAAGGCGACATTTACTGAGCCGACGATTGAATGTCCTGAGTGTCATGCACTTGTGACTCGTACTGCGATGTCATTTAATGCCTACGTTTGTCCGCAGTGTGATGAACACTTGCGAATGAAAGCGCGTGATCGTTTGAACTGGTTCTTTGACCAAGTACAAAAAGAATTGGGTCAAGAATTTAAAGCCAAAGATCCACTGAAATTTGTTGATAGCAAAGCGTATCCAGACCGTATGTCTGAAGCGCAGAAGAAAACCGGTGAAACAGAAGCTTTAGTGGTGATGCAAGGAACGCTGAAAGGCATTCCAATGATTGCGACTGCTTTCGAATTTGATTTCATGGGCGGTTCAATGGGCACTGTGGTTGGTGACCGTTTTGTTCAAGCGGCTGAACTTGCGATTAAAGCAAAACAACCGCTTATTTGCTTCGCTGCCTCTGGCGGTGCACGTATGCAAGAAGGCATGTTGTCACTCATGCAAATGGCGCGTACTTCTGCTGCCATCCAAAAAATGAAAGATGCAGGCTTGCCTTATCTAGTGGTATTGACACATCCAGTCTATGGTGGTGTGACTGCATCATTGGCAATGCTCGGTGATGTGCATTTGGCTGAGCCGAAAGCCATGATTGGTTTTGCTGGTAAGCGTGTAATTGAGCAAACTGTACGTGAAAAATTGGAAGAACCGTTCCAACGTGCGGAATACTTGCTTGATCATGGTGTAGTCGATCAAATTGTTCACCGTCATGCATTACGTGATACAGTTTATCGTATTGTAGCGAAATTGATGAACTTGCCTTGAACACAGCACCACTTGCAACTGATTCTTTAAACACATGGCTCGATTATTGGAGCCATGTTCATGTTACGGGTATTGATTTAGGTCTGGAACGGGTGATTCCTGTTGCGGAACGACTCGGTATAACCCAGCCTGATGCGAAAGTGCTGACGGTCGCGGGAACAAACGGTAAAGGTTCAACCACGACCACTTTGGCTGCAATTTTAAATGCGCAAGGTTATAATGTGGGTTTATACCAATCACCGCATATCTATCGATTCAATGAACGTGTAAAGCTTCAAGGTGTTGAAGTGGCCGACCAAACCCTGATTGATGCTTTTGTGGCCGTTGATCAGGCGCGTCGTGAATGTGAATTAAGTTTATCTTTTTTTGAAGCGACCACTTTGGCCGCTTTTGTTATTTTTAAACAGCAACATTGCGATGTATGGGTCCTCGAAGTGGGCCTTGGCGGTCGACTTGATGTGGTCAATGTCGTCGATCCAGATGTTGCAGTGATTACCAATATTGGTTTAGACCATACCGATTGGTTGGGCGATACCATTGAAAAAATTGCTTTTGAGAAAGCAGGAATTATTCGTCCGAATATTCCTGTGATTTTTGGTGGGCAGCAAGTTTTGCCTGAAGCCATTCGTCAAAAAGCAGAAGATTGCCAAGCCGCTTTACATGTACTCAATCGTGATTATTTTTATCAGTACAGTGATGATGGACAATCTTGGATGTTTGCCTCATCAGGTTCAACCTTAAAACTCCCCGTGGGTTCTTTGGCACTCGAAAATATCTCTACGGCTGTAGCAGCAATATTGGCCAGTGGTTTGGTGGTCTCTCAGCAGTCGATCGCTCAGGGGATTATCAATGCCAAGTTACAAGGTCGTTTTGAAGTTAGAGAAATTGCAGGTAAAACGGTGATTTTCGATGCGGGACATAACCCGCATGGTGTTGAATTTTTGTTAAAGCAATTGCGAAATTTCCTTCAGTACAATAAACAATACACAGAAGTGATCAGCGTTTTCTCCATGCTGACTGATAAAGACATAAATTCTGTCGTTAACTTATTGAAAGATACGGTAAGAATGTGGAAAATTGCACAATTAAATGTGCCACGTGCGGCATCTATCACACAATTGGATAGCGCACTGCAGCATCAAGTCGTAGAACATTATGACAATGTGCAATTAGCTTTTAAGTCCGCGCTGGAAGAAACAAAGAATAATCAGCTGATTCTGGTATGTGGTTCATTTCATACCTTAGAAGCGGTATGGGAGTATCTGGAAGAATGTCAATGAATAACAAACAACGCTGGATGGGTGGTGTTGTTTTATTAGGTGGTGGTGTACTGCTGGCCGCACTTTTACTTAAAGGCAAAGAAGAAATACATCAAAATCAAAGCCAAATCCCTGAAATGGCTCAAGTTGAGCAACAAGGTCAGGGTGCGGGTAAAATGTCATCATTGACAGTTGATGTTGAAACTGAAAAGCGCTTGCTCGAAGAACAACGACGTACCCGTGAAAAATCGGTTGCGGAGCAAGAAGCACGTGCAGCAGAATTTTTAGCGATGCAACAACAAGCAGAAGCTGATGCAGCACGTAAAGCAGCAGAAGAATATGCAGCTTTAAACGCACATCGTTCAGCTCAACAAAGTTCGGATAATATTCCGCCCGAATTGGTTGAAGATGAAAAAGCCAAGCAAAAGCATTTAGCTGAGGATAAGTTGGCGGCTCAAAAAAAGTTAGAGACTCAGTCGGCGCAGCAAAAGGCTGATCAGGCACGTATCGCAGCAGATAAACAAAAAGCCGAAGCAAAACGTAAAGCGGATGCTCAAAAAGAAGCTGAACGTAAAGCACATGCTGAAGCTGAGAAAAAAGCAGCAGATAAGAAAGCAGCCGAAGCGAAGCAACAAGCTGAAGAAAAGCGTAAAGCCGAAGAAAAACACAAGGCAGAAGAAAAGCGTAAAGCCGAAGAAAAACACAAGGCAGAAGAAAAGCGTAAAGCCGAAGCCAAGAAAAAAGCTGAAGCTGAAAAAGCACGTGATCTGTTGGAAAATGGCGATAAGCAATGGATGGTACAAGTTGCACTGGCTGCCAATGAAGCCAATGCAGATGCCGTCGCTGCAAAATTACGTGCAAAAGGCTATAAAGTGACGAAGAGTCCTACATCTAAAGGCATTCGTATTATGGTTGGCCCTTCGAAGGACCGTGATGCTGCGGACGCAACACGTAAAAAGATCAATTCAGATGCAAGTTTGAATATGAAATCGGCTTGGGTGATTGATTGGGTACCTCTCGATAAACGCTAAGTTTATTTGAGGAATGACCTTTAATAAGATGGATTCAGTAGTTGTTGCTGAATCCATTTTATATTTTCAGGGCTGAATAAACGGTCAATATTTTTCCAAATAGGGTGGAAGCCATAGCCACCTTGTTTCATTTTACGCTTTGCTTCCTCAATGGACCAATGCTGAAAAATAATACGGTACATTGCCACACTCGCGCCTGTACGGTCTGAGCCGTGGTAGCAATGGATTAACACTTTTTGCTGCTGTTGTTCAGCCACTTTTATAGTTTTCATCACCGCCAGTAAATCTTCACGATCGATTTGCCACGTGTGTATCGGAATATGTACAAATTTAATCTTTTGCGTATCAATGACATTGTTTAAGCGTTCTGGGTCATGATGCCGTGAACGTAAATTTATGATCACATCGATGTGCTGTTCTCGTAGAACAGGGGCGAGATCTGCATTAGGTTGTTCACTGCGAAATACAGTTGGGCTGATTTGATAAAAATTATGCTGTTGATGAACGACTTTTCCCCAATGCTTAGGACGTTCATTTAACGGTAATGGATTTGATGTCATGCAACCCGTGAAGCTGAAGCTAACACTAAGGAGGATCATTGGCAGGATTTTAGCGGTCATTGCTTGTGTTCTGATAGCGAGCGAGTTCGAATGGGTCATGTGCGCAGATGAGATCGATGTCCGGATGCTGTGCTAACTGCTGAATCTTATGAAGTGTGTGCAGTCGCTGTGTATTGTCGGTGGCAAATAAACGCTCAACCTGATTTAAGGCCCGCGAATGAAAATTTGGATTTAATTGATGCTGTGAGTAATAAGCATCGCCACAATATAACAACCAGCGCTGGTTATTTTTAATCGCAATACCGGCATGACCAGCGGTATGTCCCAAAAGTGGAAGCATTAAAATGTCATCTTGAAAAATAGACAGACCGGCAGTGTGTTCTAAGTTAAACCATGCTTGCGTCCCGATGTTTTCGATAAAGTTCCAATAACGATGCTGTTGGAACTGCTGTGGTCGATAGCGCAGTCGTGATTTTAAGCTATGAAGATTTTGAGTGGCATTATATTCACTGGCTAAGACATGCACGGTCGCCTGCGGAAAATCTGAGATCCCGCCAGCATGATCAAAATCTAAGTGTGACAACAAAATGTGTTGAACATCTTGAGCCTTAAAACCTAATTTTTGAATTTGATGAATCGCACTTAGTTGCGGATTAAATTTAATCTGCGCTGTGCGTGAAATAAACCGACCTAAACGATTTTGTGGATGTAAATAATCTTGTAAGCCCAGTCCTGTATCGACTAAGACGAGCCCTTTATCAGTTTCAATGAGCAGGCAATGACAAACCAAATGTGCGCGAAAGCCTTTCTGTCCAAATAAAGGGGCACACGTTGGACAAAAACTACCACAATGTAAATGATGAATTTGATGAATCACGGTTTGTTATTTTCAAGTTTTTCTTAGTTATAACGGATTTGAGAGGTTTAACCAATCTAATCCCTGAGAGGAATTTGTAATCAAAAAAAAGCTCATCCGAAGATGAGCAGGTTGGAGAATGCCAGAACGGGCTCGTCATTCGTTCTGAGGGGAAAACTATATTAACTATGGTTATGATCCTTAGTTTACTTAGGTGCTGCACTTAAAAATAGTTAAATTTGTACCTTCGCTTTGGTCACTCACAGCAGAGCTTCTTATCTTGCGCTCGGACAGCGTAATACTCCGTTTTATCCTCACTTAGGTTGAGGTGTTAAACGAAGGTAAGGCGTAACTGCGTTATACCCTTGAGGAAAGCGTTGTTTGATTTCCTCTTCATCTTTTAATGACGGCACAATCACCACATCTTCACCTTGTTGCCAGTTGGCCGGTGTTGCAACTTTATGGTTGTCTGTCAGTTGCAAAGAGTCAATGACACGTAAAATTTCATGGAAGTTACGCCCTGTAGATGCAGGATAAGTAATGATTAAACGGACTTTTTTATTTGGATCGATGATCACCAAAGAGCGAACAGTTAATGTTTCGCTGGCATTGGGGTGAATGAAATCATAAAGGGTGGACACTTTACGGTCTTTGTCTGCAATGATCGGGAAGTTCACCGTGGTATTTTGAGTATTATTAATGTCATTAATCCAACCATGATGCGACTCAACATCGTCAACAGACAGGGCAATGGCCTTGACACCACGTTTGCTAAATTCATCTTTTAGTTTTGCGGTAAATCCAAGTTCTGTGGTGCAGACTGGGGTGTAATCGGCAGGATGCGAAAATAAAATGCCCCAACTGTCACCTAAAAAGTCATAAAAATGAATGCTGCCTTCGCTTGAGTCTTGAGTAAAGTCTGGTGCAGTATCACCTAAACGAATCGTCATGGAATATCCCCGTATTTATTGAATTTGTTTAACTTGAAAATAAATATGAAGGATTTTTTTTATGATTAAAAATAGTGTTTTTTCATTTCTTTATGAATATATTTCATATAAAACAGTTTTATTGGGGGATAAATGCGAAATATCTCACGACAGAGTCACTATGTTGTCTGCAGAAAATTTGTTACATTAGCTTGCCTTAAGTCTCCGGGGCTAGAACCCGAGCGCAGAATATTTAAGGGGATTTTTGTGCAAAACCCTTGTACTTCGAATTTCTAGCACCATAATAACGACTAAGAAAATATATTCATTTGACAAGCAAGATTTAGAGAGTCTATTCATGTTGGCAAGTCTGATCGGAGGAATCTTCGGTACCAAAAATGAGCGCGAACTCAAACGCATGCGTAAAATCGTAGAGAAGATTAATGCGCTCGAGCCGACGATATCTGTTCTAAGCGATGCAGACTTATCTGCAAAAACTGAAGAATTCAAAGAACGTTATAAAAAAGGCGACAGCCTTGATAAATTATTACCTGAAGCGTTTGCTGTTTGTCGTGAAGCTGCGAAGCGTGTCATGGGCATGCGTCATTATGACGTACAGCTGATTGGTGGTATTACCTTGCATGAAGGTAAGATCGCAGAGATGCGTACCGGTGAAGGTAAAACCCTCATGGGAACGCTTGCTTGTTACCTCAATGCGATTAGTGGTGAAGGTGTTCACGTGATTACGGTGAACGACTATCTCGCACAGCGTGATGCTGAATTAAACCGTCCATTATTCGAATTTTTAGGTTTAAGCATTGGGATTATTTACTCAATGCAAGACCCAACTGAAAAAGCTCAAGCGTATCGAGCTGACATTACTTACGGTACCAACAACGAATTCGGTTTCGATTACTTGCGTGACAACATGGTTTTTTCTGCTGCTGAGAAAAAACAGCGAAGCTTAACCTATGCCATCATCGATGAGGTCGATTCGATCCTGATTGATGAGGCACGTACACCTTTGATCATTTCTGGTCAATCAGAAGACTCATCACAGTTGTATGCTGCCATTAACAGCATTCCACCAAAACTTCATGCACAAAAAGAAGAGAAGGTACCAGATGGTGGTCACTTCTGGATTGACGAAAAACAGCGCTCTGTAGAAATGACCGAAGTCGGTTATGAAACTGTTGAAGCTGAATTGATTCAAATGGGCTTGCTTGCTGAAGGTGAAAGTCTATATTCATCTGCTAATTTAAACTTGGTGCACCATGTTTCTGCGGCCATTCGTGCGCATTACCTATACCAACGCAACGTGCATTACATCATCCACGAAGGTGAAGTGATCATTGTCGATGAAAACACTGGTCGTACCATGCCGGGTCGCCGTTGGTCAGAAGGTTTGCATCAAGCAGTGGAAGCAAAAGAAGGTTTGGAAATTCAACCTGAAAACCAAACACTAGCAACGACTACATTCCAGAACTATTTCCGTCTATACAAAAAATTATCAGGGATGACGGGTACTGCAGATACTGAAGCTGCAGAGATGAAAGAAATTTATGGCTTGGATGTTGTACTGATTCCAACCCATCGCCCGATGATTCGTAATGACCAAAACGATTTAATCTATTTAAACCGTGAAGGTAAATACAACGCCATCATTCAAGAAATTCAACGTGTTCATGAAGCGGGTGTTGCACCGATCCTGATTGGTACAGCAACCATTGAAGCCTCTGAAATTTTATCAGATAAGCTGAAAGAAGCTGGTATTCAACATGAAGTACTCAATGCGAAACAACATGAGCGTGAAGCGGATATTATTGCGCAAGCGGGTTCACCTCGTGCAGTGACGATTGCTACCAACATGGCCGGTCGTGGTACTGATATTCTGTTAGGTGGTAACTGGAAAGCGTTGCTGGCGAAGATTGAAGAGCCGACTGAAGCAGATGAGGCACGTTTGAAAGCAGAGTGGGAACAAAATCATGAAATGGTGCTGAACTCTGGTGGTTTACACATCATTGGTTCAGAACGTCATGAATCTCGTCGTATCGATAACCAGTTACGTGGTCGTGCGGGCCGTCAAGGTGACCCAGGTGTGTCACGTTTCTACTTGTCGCTTGAAGATGACTTGATGCGTATCTTCGCAGGTGATCGCGTAGTTGCAATGATGCGTGCCATGGGTCTGAAAGAAGATGAAGCCATTGAGCATAAAATGGTGTCACGCTCGATTGAAAATGCACAACGTAAAGTTGAAGCACGTAACTTCGATATTCGTAAAAATCTATTGAAATACGATGACGTAAACAACGAACAACGTAAGATTATTTACTCTCAGCGTGATGAAATTCTTGTTGAACCGTCTTTACAAGATTACATCGAAACGATGATTCAGGATGTGACTAAAGGCATGATCGAAGTATATATTCCACCTGAGTCTATTCACGATCAGTGGGATATAGAAGGTCTTGAAAAGGCACTACGTGAAGATCTATCGATTGAATTGCCAATTTCGCAGTGGCTAGAGCAAGATCGTCGTTTGGATGAAGAAGCTTTGGTTGAACGTATTACTGATGAAGTTCTTCAGCACTACCGTTCACGTCGTACGCAAATGGGTGACGAAACGGCTGCAATGCTCGAACGTCACTTTATGTTGAATTCATTGGACCGCCATTGGAAAGAGCATTTGGCAGCAATGGATTACTTACGTCAAGGGATTCATTTACGTGGTTATGCGCAGAAAAATCCTGAGCAAGAATACAAAAAAGAAGCCTTTAATTTATTTGTAAACATGCTTGCTGTGATTAAGTCAGATGTCGTGACAGATTTATCTCGTATTCATGTGCCTACAGCCGAAGAACTTGCAGAAATGGAAGCTCAAAAACAGGCTCAAGCTGAATCAATGAATCTTCAATTGTCACACAATGACTTTGATAATTTGTTGGCTGAAGCCAACGGTAATGATGTTATCGATGCGCAATATACACCTGCAGAGCAAGTGATTGTTCCGCCAGAAAGTCGTAACTCACCGTGCCCATGTGGTTCAGGTCTAAAATATAAACAATGTCACGGTAAAATCTAAACAGCATTGTTTAATTTCAAATAAATCAGAGCCTTCGCGCTCTGATTTTTTATTTACACTACTGATCTGACCTGAATAGTATTTGCAGTTCAGTAGATTAAATGTTATTTAGTTTCTATCAATAACCGTAAGACGGAAAAGACAATGAAAAAAGTACTAAAACCGTTCATGATTGCTGCTTTGGCTTTGCCAACTTTTGCCTTTGCAAACGCTCCTCAGACGACTTCTTTAGAGAAAGTTCAACAAGCAGTTGGTCCAACAACAACTCAAGTACAGGTTGGTACTGACGGTCAAGTGACTGTAGCAAGCCCGCGTACGGGTATTCGTTATACCTTTGCCAATCCAAATCGTCCGATCGTATTGCAAACTGCGAAAATTGCAGCAGCCAATGCGGCGAATGCTGACCGTATTGTGGCTGAAAACCCAGCACTTTCAGCTGCGAGTCAACAAAAAGCGAAACAAGTGCTTCTTGATGAAGCAACTCAGCTTGCGCGTAACTAATTTACGACGAACAGCGATAAAGACCAGTCGAAAGGCTGGTTTTTTTATGTGCAAAAGAAATCCACAATAAAATTACAGCAAAACCGTGCTTCTGCTCGATTTTTTATAGATTTTGCACTAAGCTGTATTTTTTATAACTCATATAGTTGGACGTTGAAAAATGGCAGTTGGTGACGTATCTATGCCACAGATGCATGTGGTGAAAGGTGTAAAAATCGGTTCGGCTGAAGCATATGTGCGCTATCAGAACCGACGTGACCTTGTCATTTTTGAATTTGCTGAAGGTTCTAATGTTGCAGGCGTTTTTACTCAAAATGCATTTTGTGCAGCACCGGTCCATATTTCGAAAGCGCACTTATTGGCAGGTAATCCACGTTATTTAGTGATTAACACCGGAAATGCCAATGCCGGTACTGGCAAAATCGGCATGGCAAATGCTGAAGCGACGTGTGCGAAACTGGCGGAACTGGCAGGTGTTCAAAATACAGAAGTCCTTCCTTTTTCAACGGGTGTAATTGGCGAGCAATTACCTATTGATCGTTTGGTTCAAGGCTTGCAACCCGCATTAGATAGTTTACAAGAAGATGCTTGGTTGGATGCGGCAACAGGCATTATGACCACAGATACCACACCTAAAGGTGCATCTGAGCAGTTTGAGCTAGATGGGGTTCTGTATACCATGACTGGTATTTCTAAAGGTGCAGGCATGATTCGTCCAAATATGGCGACCATGTTGAGTTATGTAGCAACGGATGCACCCATTAGTCGTGAGTTAGTGCAACAGCTTTTGAAAACCACAGTTAACCTGTCGTTTAACCGTATTACAGTGGATGGTGATACCTCAACGAATGACTCATGTATTTTGATTGCAACGGGTCAAGCTGGTGGCGTAGAAATTACTTCAGAAACAGATTCACGTTATGCTGCTGTTTTAGACGTGTTAACACGTGTGATGAAACGACTTGCACAGCTTATTGTCCGTGATGGTGAAGGTGCGACGAAGTTTATTACTGTGGCGGTAGAAGGCGGCGCAGATACTCAAGAATGTTGTGATATTGCTTATAGCATTGCACATTCACCGTTGGTTAAAACTGCAATCTTCGCATCAGATCCAAACTGGGGCCGTATTTTGGCAGCTATTGGTTATGCAGGTGTGCCAAACTTAGATGTTGAAAAAATTCAGGTCTGGTTAGGTGATGTTCAAATCTGTAAAGACGGTGGCGCAGCAGCAGATTATACCGAAGCAGCAGGGGCTGCGGAGATGGAAAAATCTGAAATCACGATCCGTGTAGATTTAGGGCGTGGCAGTGCTCAAGATACTGTGTATACCTGTGATCTGTCGTATGACTATGTCAAGATTAATGCAGATTATCGTTCATAAGATATTTGATGTTTTTGAAAAGCCTCCGTTGTGAGGCTTTTTTATAAGTGGAACTTTTTAATGACCGGTAAAAAATAGCCAAGTGCCATATTTATGGGTCAGTTGTGAAGCACCTGTGTAGTAGCAGGCATTAAGGGTAGAGAAGACGTTGTGATGAATAATGCAAACAACTTAATTGCAAATGAAGCAAAATCAATTGTACAAGCGCATTTGGATCGTTTGGGCGATGTTAAAGAGCATCACTTAACGGAAGCTGCAAAGCTTGAAAAGTTTGAATTAATTAAAGCGGAACTCAAAAAACGTAACGCTGTCCTTGTTGCACACTATTACTGTGATCCTGAAGTGCAGGAACTAGCAGAACTGACAGGTGGGTGCGTTTCGGATTCACTTGAAATGGCACGTTTTGGTCGGGATCATGAAGCAACGACGTTGGTGGTTGCAGGGGTGAAATTCATGGGGGAGACCTCGAAGATTTTATCTCCTGAAAAAACCGTACTGATGCCTACTCTAGAGGCAACATGCTCACTTGATTTGGGCTGTCCGGTCGATGAATTTACTAAATTTTGCGATGCACATCCGGATCATACAGTTGTAGTATATGCCAATACCTCGGCAGCAGTGAAAGCGCGTGCAGATTGGGTGGTCACCTCGAGCTGTGCAGTTGAAATTGTTGAGCATTTAGATAGTTTAGGTGAAAAAATTATTTGGGCACCCGATCAGCATCTCGGTCGTTATATTCAAAAGAAAACCGGTGCAGACATGTTGCTATGGGATGGGGCATGTATTGTTCATGAAGAATTCCGTGCGCGTGGTATTGCCAATATGAAAGCGTTGTATCCTGATGCAGCAGTTTTGGTGCATCCAGAGTCACCAGAATCTGTGGTGGATATTGCAGATGCCGTCGGTAGCACCTCGCAACTGATCAAAGCTGCACAAACCTTGCCACACGAACGTTTAATCGTGGCAACAGATCGTGGTATTTTTTATAAAATGCAGCAAGCTGTACCAAATAAAATTCTCATCGAAGCACCGACGGCAGGTGAGGGAGCGACTTGTCGTTCATGTGCGCATTGCCCTTGGATGGCGATGAATGAATTGGATGGCATTCTGGAAGTTTTACAAAAAGGCGATCAGGAAATTTTTGTAGATCCGGCATTGGCTGAGCGTGCTAAATTGCCTTTAGATCGGATGTTGAATTTCAGTGCCAGTTTAAAACGTTAATTTTTGCTTGAAAAATGATTAAAGTGCTTGATAAATAATCGCTTGAAATGATTTTTTATGTTTTTTTGAAGATAGGTGTTGACGTTAATCAACGTCACGCCTAGAATGCACACCGTACCGCACGATATGCGATACAGCGAAAGCTGAGATGAAACGGAGCATAGCACAGCCTGGTAGTGCACCTGGTTTGGGACCAGGGGGTCGTAGGTTCGAATCCTACTGCTCCGACCAATTTCTCAAGGCAAAAATCGCGTGATAGTCTATGTCATCGGTAATGCGCCTGTAGCTCAGTTGGATAGAGCATCCGCCTTCTAAGCGGATGGTCACAGGTTCGAATCCTGTCAGGCGCGCCATTATAATGGTGTTCTGATACTAGAATCTGAAACTTGTTGTGATGGTGGATGTAGCTCAGTTGGTAGAGCCCCGGATTGTGATTCCGGTTGTCGTGGGTTCGAATCCCATCATTCACCCCAATTCGGAGCATAGCACAGCCTGGTAGTGCACCTGGTTTGGGACCAGGGGGTCGTAGGTTCGAATCCTACTGCTCCGACCATTTTCTCAAAGAAAACGGTCGATAAAAGATACCGCATACAGCGGTTTTTTTATGCCTGTAATTTAAAATGCGTTATATTGGTTATTCACAAGCAAGAACATGATGGTGGATGTAGCTCAGTTGGTAGAGCCCCGGATTGTGATTCCGGTTGTCGTGGGTTCGAATCCCATCATTCACCCCAACTTTTAAAGTTGAAAGCGGAGCATAGCACAGCCTGGTAGTGCACCTGGTTTGGGACCAGGGGGTCGTAGGTTCGAATCCTACTGCTCCGACCATTTATCTCAAAAGCAATACTATGAAAAAGATGCCGCATTTAGCGGTTTTTTTATGCCTGAAATTTATAAAAAATAAAAAAGCCACCTGAAGGTGGCTTTTCCAAATTCCGCTATTTAGGGGATGATGGTGACATTTACACGACGGTTGATGGCACGATTTGTTTCGGTGTCATTGGAAACCATCGGCTGTTCAGCACCACGGCCAATAATTTGAATATTTGAACTGTTATAACCTTGCTTTAAAAAGACGTTTGCGACGCTTTGCGCACGTTTTTCTGACAGTTGTTGGTTGTAATTGGCTTGTCCAACATTATCCGTATGACCAATAAACTTAATTTTGTTTAGGTCATATTTAATCAGTTGAGTGGCGAGGGTATTTAGTTTGCCTTCTTGGTGAGGTTGTATTTGATAATCATCAAAACCAAATAAAAGTCGTTCTGGTAGGGCAAGTGTCCAACCATCATTGGTCAAGACAAAACCTTCTTTTTTAAGCATACGTGCTTGTTTATAGCTTAAGTTACCTAAACTCATGCAGGCTGTCATAGTGGCCGTGAATGCAAGTATAAATAAAACTTTAAATGCGTTCTTTAACATAGCAAATCCTATGAGTTGGGGCGGTGTAGTGCAATGCACCAATGATTATTCGAAAGTTTAGCATCATACATGGCGCGTTCCGCATCTGCGATCAAATCTTCTGGCGATTTTGCATTTTGGATCAGTGCCACACCAATATTAGCTTGTAATGCAATATTATGTTGCTCATAAACAAATGTGGAACCATAGCATTCATGTATTTTGTGACAATAGACTTCGAGTTCTGTCAGGAAATTTAAGCGATTGATAATAATTGCAAATTCATCACCACCGAGTCGCGCAACGAAAGCATCATCTGGCAGTGCTTGTTTTAAACAATGTGATGAGGCACGCAGTACTGCATCCCCAGCTAAGTGTCCATATTGGTCATTCACATGTTTAAAGTTTTCAATATCTACAAAGAACACAGCAGCATTCGCTTGTAAGTCAAAAAGTTCAAATAGCTTTTCATAAAAATAATTACGATTTGGCAATTGGGTTAATGCATCATGACGTGCTAGATGAATTAGCTTGTCATTTTCTGAAATTAAGTTTTTATTTGACTGTTCGATTTCACTGAGTAAACCATTAAAGGCGGTACTGAGTGCGTGTAATTCTTGAATATCAGAGTTTGAAACCCGCATTTTATAATCTTTCTTAATACTAATGGTTTGGGCTGATTCAACAATCGAGCGAACGGATTGCATTAAGTATTGATAAACAGAATTCACCGACCAAAACACAGTAGCCAATAAAAGTATAAAACCTAAAAATAAACCCAATAAAATTTTATGGAAGAAACTAACTAAATCTGAAGAGTTTCCATATACGATCAGTTCACCATAACTTTTCTGATCATGATGGATATCTAAACGAATCGGTTGGCTAAAAAAGAAATAATCTAAAATCGCTTGGCTGGAAAATGTTGAAATTTCTTGTTGCTCAGCATGAGCCAGCGACGCATTTTGATGGTTTGTAATTTCTATCGATCGAATGGGATACAGTTGAGTGTATTCGTTTAAAATTTGATGCATCGTTGTTTGGTCATTAAACACCACAGCAGGTTGAACGCGTTCGTTTATTGCGTTCGATAAAATCGTTAAGCTGTTTTTTGCATAGGTATGCATGGTATAGGTGGAAATAACCAAAAATATCGCAGAACAAATTGTAAAAGTTAAAGCAAAGATGGTGAGCTGCGAACGCGTAAATAATTGGTGCAATGTAATTGGATTATAGAGTTGTTTCATTCAGCTGACTCCGATGACTTCGCCAGTAATAAAACGCGTGGATCAATATGTATTTGTGACTGCGTTAAGCTTTCCATATTAATTTTAAACGAATAACTCTGATTTTTTTTATACAAACAAAATGCACTGCCAGACTCACACTCACTATTGTTACTACTTAGAGAGAGGGCGGGGAAATTAACATGGTTGTTTAAAATACTTTGTTCTTCTTTTGCTGATAGATTGGAAAAAAATAAAACTTGGCAATGACTGGATTTGATGTCATTCACATTGATGGCTGTAATTTTATAACTGCTGTGGGTTGGCGCAAGTTTTTTAAAATCATTGACTAAACTTGAATTATTAATCACGCAAAATTTGGGTGAAGTGGTTTCCCACTTGGCATAACTCAAAATAGAGAAAGTGGTTGTGAAAATATTTGCTGTGGGAGCTGCATATAATAAGGGTGAAATGGAGCACGCCATTATTAAATAGGCAGTTTTTTTAAAAACAACCATACGAAATCAAAAAATGTCTTAAATTAAATGGAATGAAAATTGGGTTTATATACGTTTTATTATATGAAATAGGGCGTATATAGCCCAATAATAATACAAAAGAATGTTTATGTGTTTAAAAAAACGACATGCGTAAAATAAATCATAAAAAAGGTGTTGCAACGGATGTGAAATGCTGTAGAATGCACATCCATCGGCGGTGATGAAGATTAAAACTTCTGATAAAACAATGACTTGGTTGAATTGATTAAGTTGGGTTTTATTTGATAAGTTTAAAATAATTTGAATTACCGGTTGACTCTTTAGAAATAAAGAGTAATATAGCCGACCTAGCTTGCTGGTGACGAACCAACAAGAAGATCATTAAGAGATTATGAAGAACAACTTGTGTGGATTTTTAC
>NZ_VOYQ01000049.1:0-23292 GCF_013420195.1 Acinetobacter sp. YH01024 | reverse complement strand
TTTGAAGAAGTCCAAGAAGCCTATACCACCCAAATCTGTTCGTGCTGCGGTGAGATCACCTCAAGTAGTCCAAAAGGTAGGACAGATCTTGGAATAAGAGAATGGGAGTGCATGAGCTGTGGTACAGCTCATGATCGAGATATAAACTCAGCTCTAAACATTCTTGCGCTTGGGCATAAGCGTCTAGCTGTAGGAATCACCCTCTTTTAAGGGGGTGAGGATGTCAATCAATAGAAAAGCGGACTTAAAGTCCGCTTGTTCAAATCTATATGCAAAGTTGATTATTGAATCACACCACAGGCAATACGGTCACCGCCACCGCCTAGAGGTTTAGGGTCGTCAGAGTAATTATCACCACCGGCATGGACCATGATGGCTAAGCCTTGTACATCCGCCAATTTCAAGCGTGGTGCAATTAAATTCACTTTTGCTGTGCCATCGGTTTGAACTTGAAGGATCGGTAAGTCACCCATGTGACCGGTTAGCGGCGTACCGTGGTGAGGTGCAGATTTAGGGTTAAAGTGACCACCTGCAGCAAGAGCAGCACCCGCTTTTCCATCTTTTTCAGCTGGGGCACAAGAACCTTTTTCATGAATATGGAAACCGTGTGGACCCGGAGGAAGCTGGGTTAAATTGGTATGAATAACCAAGCCAGCAGGGCTATCAACCAAGTTAATTTGACCGATGCTTTGACCAATACCTTGAGCAGTCACGGCATTGACCGTCACGGTTTTTGCATTCAGACCTGTTGAAGTCGAGGTACTCGCACAGCCTGTAAACATCAGGGCACTGACCGCAGCAAGCGCACCGAATTTAAATAGTGAAGACATGTTTGGCATCCTGTCTGTTTTTATGGAGTTTCAACCATTGAAACAGATGCGGATACAGGATGACAGATAATTTAAGTATTTGATTGTAATATTTGTTTAATGAATTCAAGCCTGAATTAAGGTTGTTCAGGCTTATCATCCATATTGTCTAAGTTATGTGCCAATGTTGCTTTGGGCATCATGACGGGTTCAATTTGGGTTTCATGCAACCATTCACGCCAAATGGCTAACAATACAGCTAAGATCACTGGCCCGATAAATAAACCAACAAGACCGAAACTGGCGATCCCACCCAAAACACCAAACATGATTAATAAGAATGGAATCTGCGTTGCCCCTGAAATCACTAAAGGACGAATCACGTTATCGGCCGTACTCACCACACAAACACCCCAAGCCATGACGCCAATGGCTTCAATGGTTTGACCTTGTGAAAATAACCACAACGACACAGCAGTATATGAAATTGGTGGACCAAACGGAATCAGTGCCAACATGAAGGTAATGATGGTTAATAACATCGGGTTAGGCACATCGGCGACAAAATAGCTGACACCGGCAAGTAAAGCTTGGGCAATGGCGGTGAGACCGATGCCATACACGACGGCACGTGTGGTATCCGAGATGGTGGCAAGATAATGATGAATACGTGGCCCAATGACCATTTCGAGGGCTTTACTGACCTGACTTAAAATGGTTTGACCATCACGATAGAAGAAAAATAAAGACATCACGGCAAAACACAGCTTAAAGATATTTTTACTGACTTCGCCGACCAAAACTTTACCGTAGTTCAAATGCCCCTGAATCCAAATTTGTACCGATTGAATGATACTGTTTGGGTCATTGTTCAGCTCATGCAGGGTACGACTGACTTCTTTACCAATAAACGGCAGTTGGCGAATAAAATCAGGCACATTGACATGACCAGAGAAAACTTGCTTTTGTAATTCAAAATACAAGTTACGGCCTTCATGTTGTAGCAAGAAGATCGCAAAAATCACCGGCAGACCTACCACTAGCACCACCAGTAAGATCATCAGCGCCGCACTTAGATTTGCACGATTGCCACAAAAACGATGCACCGATTGATACAGCGGCCAAGTCATATAGGCAATAATGGCTGCCCAAACAACGGGCACAATAAAGTATTTGAGTACGCTAAAGCTCAAAAAAATCAGGATAAAAAATAATCCGAACAATAAGACTTTTTGTAATGTAGGTGCGAACGTTGGCAATGCGTGCTCTGATTTTTTCATCATGTTGTGTTCAATCTTAACCGAAAAAAAAGCTCCCGAAAACGAGAGCTTGTTAACTTATGGTGAATATCTTTCAGGCTAGATCCTTGCAATATTGGCCTTTATATCAACAAAATGTGGAATGATGGGTTAAAACCACTCGGCTTCGTCTTCAATAATGGCATTGAGCACAGGTTGCCACTGTTGTTGCATACCGAGGTACAATTTTTGCGTTTTGTCAAAAACCGAAAGACCTTGCATGGCAAGTTGACCATAAGCGGTACGTTCAGAAATCCAAGCAACGGGCTGTTGTTCAACTTTATTGAAAAAATCTTGAATTTCTTTGGAATGAGCAGAATTGGGTTTGACACGATTGGCCAGCAATAAGATTTGGACTTTACCTTTACGAATCCGTTTAATTTCTTGCAAATGCTTTAAAAAACGACGGGTCGAGTCGATGTCGAAGAAAGATGGTTGCAGTGGAGTAATAATGGTATGGGCTTCACTCACCAACTGATCTGCATGTTCATCCGATAACGCACCCGGAGCATCGATAATCAGATATTCAATCCCTTTCGGCACATCACCAATCGATTTTTCATGACGCCAATCTAGGCTCTGAATTGGGGCTGCAGTGTCTGGGCGCTGTTTGAGCCATTGACGTGCAGACTTTTGATTGTCAGCATCTGCCAAGGCCACTTTATAACCTTTTTGCGCAAGTGCAGAGGCTAAACTGATTGCTGTGATGGTTTTGCCACAACCACCTTTTTGATTGGCAATTAATATCGTTTTCATCGACCTAAATAGATTTTATTCTGCTCATCCCTAGCATATCATTGTTTAATGCGGGGAATATGACAAAGAACCAAAGTCTAAGTTTTTTCTATAGGTTTCACTGTAATATATTAAAAAGATTAGGAATTTTAAATGTCTGTCTGGATGGCCATGCTCATTGGCGCGTGTATTGGGATTGTACTGACCACCTTAATTTTAAGTGGCAGTCGCAATGGAAGGATTAAGGCAGAATACGAGCAATATATTGCAGAACTAGAATTGGAACATCAGCAGGCATTGGCCCATGCACAAAAACGCAGTGTAAATACCAGTCGTGCTGTTTTAAAAGGCAAAATGGCCGAACAAATGGCGCCGATCATGCCCGAATTTCAATATTTACCTAGCGATGCAAAGTTTCTCGGTGACCCGATCGATTATGTGGTTTTTGATGGCTATACCGACTTTCGTGATGGCGATGGACTCGCTGAAGACATTGAAGTGGTGCTGATTGATATTAAAAGTGGTGGGGCACGTTTGACCAAAGGGCAACAAGCGATTGCTCAAGCCATTGCCGAAGGGCGAGTGCGTTTTGAAACCATCCGAATTGATTTTGAGCACATTTAAGCTCGCGTGACTCAGCCTCAGAACCGTCGAAAAGTAATAAGGACAGAATATCCACATGGAAAAACTCTTAGCGACTGCAGCCGTTTTTGCGCTCATGCTGTGGATATGGTCTGAATATTTTCGTGCCATTCCACATTTAGAGCAAACTGGTGTGCTGAAAAATTTTCAGGTCACACCGACTCAGGCATTTTCCGGTGAATATTTGCTGTTGGATAAACGATACTACAGTGCGAGTAGTCGTACATTACATCCGGCCGCACCGACCGTGGTGGGTGGCTTTCAAGACTTGGCCTATGTCAGCAATATTGATTTGCTACTGGGTTCAGGCTCAAATAATATCCAGTCTTTAAAATATCATCTTGAGTGGTCGCAGCAGAACCGCTGTTTTAGCGTGCAAGCGAAAAATGTACCCTCGACACAAGTTGAACAGCTCAAGTCTGAATTGCAAAATGTCAGTGTGATTGCTCAATCCGAAGACGTCGCAAATCGTATTCGGCGTTTGAAATCAGGGGATCGTGTGGAGATTTTGGGTGAATGGGTGGATGTGCATTCCACCAAAACAGGGAAGTCGTATAGCACCTTTAATGTGTTGAATAAAAAGCCCTGTCATATCCTAAAAATTAATGCCATTCGACTAATCAAAGACTAGGTACTTTTAACTAGATTTGATTGTGCTTAAACATGGCCTTGGACGCTTTAACTCAACTTCCGTGCGCGGGCGAGCAACATGCGCTGTCCAATTTTTGGAATGCCTTCAGCATCAAAATACTGCGTTTCAAAACATTCAAACTGGGCATCTTCAAGCAACTTTTGCATATGACGATCCAGATGACAGCCATCCGCGACTTTCTTTTGAATGGGCGTCAATAAGTGTTGTAACTGCTTAATTTTCCCATTTTCATTGTGTTGTACATGCTCAACCAAATGAAATGTTCCTGTTGGTTTAAGGACACGGTAGATTTCTTCAAGCGCAGTTTCAATATCGGCAATGCTGCATAAGGTCCATGTACTCACGACATGATCTAGACTTTCATCTGCAAAGGGTAATTTTTCAGCACCGGCTAAAATATGCTGTACCTCAAAGGGTGCCGCATGTACACGTTCAGCAGCTAAATGAAAAATATCAGGATTGGGCTCAAGGGCAAAAACCGTATCAACATTTTGATAAAACGCTAAATTCAAACCTGTACCAAAGCCAATTTCGAGTACTTCACCAGACACGGCTAAAAGGAGTTCGCGTCGTTTATCCATCAGGCTCGGTACTTGCATGACTTGATTTAAAAGATGCGGAAAAATGTGTTGTTGATAAAATTTATAAATCATAGCGGGTATTGTTGTTGGCTTTTTTTAAAGTGTAAATCATGTCTTTTTAATTTTAAATCATGTGGTAGGGCGTGGATATGGGCCAATTGACTGAATAACAGCATTTTGTTACCAAGTTCATAAGGTTTATGCAGACTGTGTGCGTAATATAGAGTTACAACTAGTAAAAACGACATTCATCACGCTCAACCTACGGGATTTTAAGCTCATGTTCAGGTTGGGGCATTATGAATAGATGAAGTCGGCTCAATTGCAGAATTAAAATTGAGTAATGTGAAGTATTACAGGGTAAGAGGATAACGCGATGATCAAGCGAATTGCATTAAGTACTGTGCTTGCAGGCTTTTTATTGAATGTCGGTGTCCAAGCGTCTTCAGATTATAATATTGCCAAAGGCTTAGCACCTGCTGCCAAAGGCCAGTCGATTTCTACCTTGAAAGAATTTAAAGGTGATTTCCGAATTTTAGGTTCAAAAACCTATCAAACAGATGAACAAGCAAAATTTTCTCCGATTGATTATGCAGTCAGTTGGGGCTTATTTGCAGAGCCAGAAATTGCTCGTACGATTTCAGTCAATCAATATGACCGTTTCTTAAATTGGAAAATGGATCGTGTTCCTGTACCGCAAAAGCAAGCCATGATGATGGTGTCGAATATGCACATCATTCCTGCAAACCCGCAAATTGCGAAACAAATTACTCAAGTAAAACGTGGCGATCTTGTGCGTTTAAAAGGGGATTTGGTTGAGGTGAAAGACAAAGATTTGGTTTGGACTTCATCTTTGACCCCAACAGATACGGGTGATGGGGCTTGTGAAGTTTTTCGTGTAAGTTCGATTCAGTGGATTGAAAAAGTCAAAGGCTAAACTTCGATTACATCGAGATCGTATTGAAATCGGTGTGCATTAGATTCAAGGTAAAATAATTTGATGATGAAAATGACGATAAAGAAACAGCTTATTTTGAGTCTAATGTTGGCGAGTGGTATGGCGCTTGGTGGATGTACCAGTATGAGTTCAACTGTAGATGGGAAAACCCATGTATTTACTGAACAGCAAAGTTGTCCGACCTTGCTTGAGATGGATCGTGGACAAACTTTAGAAGTACTGTTAAACGAAAATCCAAGTACCGGATATGTATGGTCTTTGGCTGAGCAACCGAAACTTTTTAAAGTTGAAGAAGTGTTTCAATCAGCTCAACAACAACAAGCTGCTGCTGCAGATGCGACACTAGTGCTTGGTGCCGGTGGTCAAAAAACTTATCGTTTTACCGCAACGACTGCGGGTGAAGAATTACTACATTTGAAGCATGCACGAGCTTGGGAAAAAACCGCGATGGCTGAATGGACTTGCAGAGTTCGAGTATCTTGATTTGAACCACTGATGAAAAGATAAAAAAGCCAGTATTTATACTGGCTTTTTTATGGCAGACGAACTGATTTAGAACGTCCACGTATGCATTATTTCGCGCTGAGCGCTTGACCGTCAAATTGAATACCTTCCCAACCATTTTGCATAAATTGGCGAATGTTTTGGTGGTCAGTTGCGTCTGGTGTCGCCAAAACAGCAGCATAATGTTCAGCAAAAAGACTTAAGGTTTCAGCTTGGTTTAGACCATTCAATTGGGCAAAAGAAAATACTTTGGCACTGCCTTGGTTTTCAGTCGCTGCATTGGCTTGTTTGCCATTGGTAAAAGCAGTTGGTGTGTGGTTATAACGCGCTTCAATAAATGCAATCACATCTGAAAATTTCGCAGTCCCTGCTTGAAGTTGATCTAATAATTCCTGAGCCATAATGTCCTCTTTCAATAAAAAATACCGCAAAGTGTTGCAGACTATAGCAAGCTTTGGCCCAAACATTTAACACTATTTGCGTAAATTAAATGCGTGTATATTGAAGGGCGACCTTAGGCAGTCTGTTGCCTAAATTGTAGATACCAATGATGTTGAAGTAGGACAACTATGAACTTGCTTTTGGTCGCATGTGGCGGCGCAATTGGGGCAACACTTCGCTATGCAGCAGGACTGTTATTGGCCAAGCCAACAGTACTCTTTCCTTGGGCAACATGGTGGGTGAATATTTTAGGTTGCTTTTGTGCAGGTGTGTTTTTTGCATTTAGCCAAAAATATCCCGTTCTACAAAATGAAGCACGCTTATTGCTTATGGTCGGGATCTTAGGTGGCTTTACCACATTTTCAAGTTTCGGCTTAGAAACCTTCCAACTGCTTAGACAAGGGCAAAGTGGGCTGGCATTTAGTTATGCCATTTCCAGTGTGGTGATTGGCGTCATCGTATTGGGACTGGGATATTACTTATTTCAGTCGATTTTAAAAATAGATGTTTAAAACAACGCTTGAAATCCACAAAATTTCAGACATAAAAAAAAGAAGCTCAGGCTGGAGGAGGGGAACCTTGAACTTCTTCAATGCTTTAATTTTAAAAGAAAAAACTTAATCGAAACTGAACTTATTGTGAGCGTTTGAAACGCGCAAAGCGTTTATTAAAGTTCGCAATACGTCCTTCGTTATTCACTTGGCGTTGTTCACCTGTATAAAAAGGATGTGATGCACTTGAGATATCGAGCGTCACATATGGATAAGTTTTGCCTTCAAACTCTTTGGTTTGATTGGTGCTTAAAGTACTGCCAATCACAAAAAAGGCATTGGCATTGGTGTCATGAAAGAGCACTTCACGGTATTCGGGATGGATGTTGGCACGCATTCTTCTGTTCCTTAAATTTATTGATTAAAGAAATGTTATAACATAACAATATAAAATGCAAATATTGCCCGAAATTCATCAGGCAATCAGCGCGTCATATTCACTTAAGCGCTAGGTGGGACCAACTCATCAAAAAGATCATTGAGATTGTCATGCACTTTCAAATGAATCAAATTCCAATAATGCCCTGAAACAGTCCGGTTCACCATCAAGGTATCCGGTGACGGTTTAAACACATCCCAGTATTTAAGAGATGGCTTAATTAATTCTACCCCGTCATGGTGCGCTGAATTTTCAGCAAAGTCGTATTGTGTGGTTAGCGGACGCATCAGCACTTCCAGCCATTGTTCATACAACTCCGCAGGGAATTTACCGAGTTCATTGAGTGAATGTAGGGCATCAAGTTGCTGTTCAATCAGTGGAATATCGTGCTTGCGTGCAGCATTGATCAATTGCTTAAAGTGCGACACGATTTCAGGAGACAGGGTTTTCACACCGCCGTAGTCATATACGATGACTGAACCATCTTCACGAAAGGCGAAGTTGCCCGGATGTGGGTCACAGTGGAAACGTTTAAGGAAGAAAATTTCACGGCCAATGGCACGGAATAACCGTCTTCCCAAGGCATTTCGTGTTTCTTGTGACCATGTGCTGGCAGTTTCTATACTGTCGCCAAGCTCTAGACTTAGAGTCAAAATATGACGTGAAGAATAATCTTTATAGACCTGTGGAATGATGATTTTGTCATCCAGCGCACTATGAAACGCACGGGCCACATCTAAGTTTTGCGCTTCGATTTCATAGTTCAGTTCGTTGTCTAAACTGTCCTGAATTTCACGAAATAGCTTGTCTTGTAACTTCCGATTAATTTTCAATACGCCCATCAGACGAAGTGCAAGCCGAACTTGTTTTAAATCACTTTCACAGGCTTCTTCGACACCCGGATATTGCACTTTCACCACCACCTGCTGACCATTAGGTAACACGGCTTTATGCACCTGCCCAATGGATGCAGCGGCAAAAGGTTGTTCTTCAAAACTTTTAAAAATCTGCGCGAGGGGTTTGCCGAGTTCTTGTTCTACTTGAGCCTTAATTTCAGCAAAGGGCATGGCTGGCGCTTGGCGTTGTAATTTACTGATGGCCTTTGCGACTTCAGGTGGAAAAATGTCTTTGTACTGCGAGGCAATTTGTCCGACTTTCATCACCGCACCTTTCATTTCACCCAAAGTGTCTGCAATTTGCAGACCGATGTCCTGAAAAAGTTTACTGCGAGATGCATTTTTCTGTTCTTCATCGGCAGTGATATTGCGGATGGAATTGGAAACGGTTTTAGTAGCAATGCTTGCCGTCATACTGGCAAGTTTCATAAAGCGACGACCCGGTGTGCTAGCCGTTTTTGCCATGTGATGTTCCTCAAGATCATCATTTATTATCTAATACCGATCATAGGCGACAAAACACAAACTGCCTACTTTAAATTGTTAAGACTTTATTTCCATTGATAAAATGATGGGCAAAAATGTAAATACTGAAAATAATTCAGGCAAATTTAAGCCACGCGCTGAATGGTTTAAAATATCGCGTCGCTAGAAGAGAACTGAACGATGAAAGTGTATCGCTATTTAACCGGTAAAGATGATGTCAATTTCTGTGCCCGTGTGACCAAAGCTTTAAATGAAGGCTATGAATTGTATGGCTCACCAACCATGAGTTTTAATGGGACAGAGGTGATTGTCGGGCAGGCGATCGTGAAAGACGTAGAAGACGACAGCCAAGTGCCACAAGGTTTAAAAAATGCCATCGAGGCGCTTAATTAGTTGGTTTTGCTGCTCCTGTAACTTCACTGATGTTATGCCTGTAAAAGTAATTACGCATTTTTAAAAAGATTTTTAATTTTATTAGACGGAGTCTTTCATCTAGGGATTGAATAAAGGGATTAGCCTTCAGCTGGAGGTACTTTTGTTTCGGCAAAAGTACCCAAAACCATTGTCATCCGCAAAACTCGTTCACTAGCGTCTAATTATTTAAAGTATTGCAAAAACATTTTTGTTTTGAGGTAGTCCTGTCTCAAACAATTGCGGATGACATTTCCGCGTATCGTTCTTTTATTTGAATCAAATTGTGCAACTGAAGTTACTGCGTAGCATTAGTTGCTTCAGTTTTTTCCAGTTCTAAATGTGGACTGAGATATTTACTGCATTGGTTATGGTGTAAATTTTCATTCAGGGTGATGAGGTTTTGCGTCACGATAAAATCCTGATCGTCCGCAGAGGCAAACTTTTGATTGGCCTTGATGAAGTCCTGATAGGTATACGCCATACCAGATTGCTGACAACTTAATTTTAAACGTGCGGTATATGAGTCTGCTTGTTGTTCATGATAAAAGCGAAAGGCTGTCCAAAGTGCTTGATTGATGTAATCAAATTCGGGTTGTGATTGGACTTTGATGGGTGCGTGATATAAAGGAAATTCATGTCGGTTGATTGTTTGTTCAGCCTGTAGTGACATGGAAAAGCTCAAGCTCAGACAGAGACTGATCGAGCGAAATACATGGGACATGTTTATTTTCCTCTTCTTCGTGCTTTTTATTTATGGTGTTGCTATGCAGTGAGTTAATTTGCATTAATCTTCTGCATAGCGTAGCCGTATTTTTAAGTAACTTTTTAGATGATATTTTAGGGCTTATCCCGGTTGTGCTAAACGTTTATTCATCATAAATAAACGTGTAAGTAGCAGTATACATGCGACAGTCAGACCCACAATTAGGCCAATCCAAACGCCTGCAGCACCAGTCGTGGTGAAGCGTGCAAGATAGATCCCGACAGGGAAGGCAATGATCCAATACGCGATCATAGTGATCCACATCGGCCCTTTAGTGTCTTGCATACCGCGTAAACACCCTGCGGCACTGACTTGCCATGCGTCCATCAACTGATAGGCAATTGCGAACAACACCAAGTACACTGCAAGCTGAGTCACATCATAGTCATTGGTATAGAGTGACACAATTTCATTACGTAAAAGCCAAAGCAGCAGCATGGTAATTAGGGCAAATACCGTCCCTGTCAACATACCGACTTTCTGGACTTTTCTCATCGCTAGCCAGTTCTTCTCCCCATAATAGGTACCGACCCGAATGGTCAGCGCAATCGCTAGTGACATGGGAATCATAAACAATTGCGAGGTAATCGAAATGGCGACTTGATGCGCTGCAATGGTGACTTCGCCTAAAGGACTCAAAACAATAGCGGCTGTACTAAAAATACTGACTTCAAAGAAAATGGCTAAGCCAATGGGAAAGCCAAGTTTTAAGATACGTTTGATCCATTGACTGTTTAATTTTTCAAAAGCAGCGAAAGGTTGGGTTTTTTGATAGGCCGCTCCTTTGAAAACGTACATCGCCAAAGCAAAGAACATTAACCATTGCAAAATCGCGGTGGCAAAACCACATCCTGCAGAACCTAATTCAGGGACTGGGCCTAAACCATACATAAAAATAAAGTTCAGTGGAATTAACACCAATAAGGCCAGCAGACTCAGCACAGTGACTGGACGTGGATGCCCCAATGCTTCTGAGTAACCACGTAAAGCTGCGTACATGGTGACAGCAGGCATACCTAAACTAATGGCGTGTAAGAATAAGCTCGCCTTCGGAAGTAATGCCTCAGGGACACCCAATAACGGTAAAAGCAGTGGCATTGCCTGTAAAACCAGTGCAGCGATAATGCCAAGAAACAACGCAACCCACAAAGACTGACGGGCGATGGTGGCAATTTTTTCAGGCGTCCGAGCACCATTGGCTTCGGCAACCAATGGGATGGTGGCAATCATAATGCCGCTGAACAGCAGCATGACTGGTATCCATAAGCCGACCCCGACCGCAATGGCTGCAAGGTCATTGGCGGACATGTGTCCAGCCATGATGGTATCAATGAGACCAAATCCCGCTTGCGCAAACTGCGTGATCAATATCGGGATCATTAAATGAAACAGTTGTTTTAATTCATACTTGCTGCTTGTTACAGCCGTGACAGTAGACACAGAATGTACTCATTTCTTGTGAGGTGCTTAGGAATGAGGTCTTAGCGTTGGAAAGTGAGAAGCACACCAATAAAAATCACCACGCCACCCAATAAGCGTTGCCAGTTAATCGGGGTTTTTTCAGTGCCGAGCAAGCCAAAATGGTCAAATACCATCGACATTAAGATCTGTCCAAAAATAATCAGACCGGAGAGGGATAAAAAACCCAGTTTCGGTGCGGTATAAATACTGATACTGATGGCATAAACACCCAAAAATCCCCCCAACCATAAATACCAAGGGATTTGAGCAAAACTTGCAAAGTCCGGTTTTTCGGCCGATTGAAAAAACACCATAAAGGCGAGGACTATTGTACCAACCAAAAAAGAAAAAAGGGCAGCTTGCAGCGGTGAATATAAATATTCACGCAATTGGCTGTTGATCGCTGTTTGAATGGTCATGGCGATGCCAATACCCATCGCGAGCGGCAGTAAGTACAATAAATGGCTGCTTATTTTCATCTTGTTATCAGCAAATTCTTTTTTAATATGATCAGTCTACTGTATTCGATCAGAGTTTTCACAAGCACTCTGATGCAGTCATGTTAAAATAAACAGTATTCTTCAACGCATTTTGAGCAATCTCCTTGGCTGAATTAAATCCTGCACTCGTTCCTTTGTCTTTATACATTCACATGCCGTGGTGTGTGCGTAAATGTCCATACTGTGACTTTAATTCGCATGCGGTGCCGAATGGTGAATTGTCTCTGTACTTAGAACAAGAATATTTACAGGCGTTGGTTGAAGACTTTAAAACCCAAGTCGATTTTGCTCAGGGCCGCCTGATTCATAGTGTATTTATTGGTGGCGGTACACCATCTTTGATTTCTGCCCAAGGTTATCAATGGTTATTTACTCAGCTCAAAGCATTGGTGCCATTTGAAAAGGGCTGTGAAATTACCTTGGAAGCCAATCCCGGTACGGTTGAGCACGATCCTTTTTCAGGTTATTTAGAGGCAGGGATTAATCGTTTATCTATCGGTGTGCAGAGTTTTAATACCGAGCAACTGAAAAAACTGGGTCGGATTCACTCGAATGACGATGCCATTTCTGCCATTCAGCATGCACGGGAAGCAGGTTTTGAACGGGTGAATGTCGATTTGATGCATGGCCTGCCTGAACAAGCGATTGAGCAAGCGCTTTTGGATTTGAAATTGGCTGTGGAAAATGGCGCAACACATGTGTCGTGGTATCAGTTGACGATTGAGCCGAATACGGTCTTTTTCCGCACCCAGCCGATTCTGCCTGTCGATGATGTGCTTGAAGAGATTCAAGCGCAGGGCGAAGCCTATTTAACAGCGCAAGGCTTTATCAATTATGAAGTGTCGGCATGGCGTAAAGAAAAGCCGTCGGCACACAATTTAAATTACTGGCAGTTTGGTGACTATTTAGCGATTGGCGCAGGCGCGCATGGTAAAGTGACCATGCCAGACGGGGTGTATCGTTTCCAAAAAACCCGATTGCCGAAAGACTATTTAGCCAAAGTACCTGCTGAACATCTTCAGTTTAAGCGCATCGAAGCAGCCGACATGCCTTTTGAATTTATGATGAATGCACTTCGTTTAAATCATGGGGTGGAAGCCAAGCTATATAGCGAGCGTACAGGGGAAAGTTTAGAGCCGATTGCCGAGTTATTGAACTCATTACGTGAACGTAAATTGATGGTCAGTGATCCAACACTTTTGTCTTGTACCGAGCAGGGACATATCTTTTTAAACTTAGTGTTGGAAGAATTCCTGTAATGAAAGCTATGTCAAACTTGTTTTAAAATTTGAGCGACAAGTAATTTTTCATATTCCGAATGTAATTTGCAGAATGTGTATGAAATTATTCAGTTGATAATTGAATTTACATGGCATAAAGGAACTTCAGAAAATGAAATATATTTTAACTGCGACGTTATTAACTATAGCTTTGGTGGGTTGCACCGATAAAAAAGCACCATCAGAACAAAATGTTGCAACAGAGGCAACGACCGCAACTGCACAAACAAACGATGTTGCAGTATCTCAAGATGAGCAAGTGATTCACTTTACAGGGCCACAAGATCTTAGCCTTGAGTTAAAAACCAAAGATAATTTTGAAACCGCACAATTGACTGATAATTCTGATCGTGTGTATGAATTGAAACGAGGAGTTTCAGGAAGTGGTGTACGACTTGCCAACGACCAAGGTGTTTCAATTCACTTTAAGAACTTTAATGGTGTGAATGAAGGCACTGTTGAGTTGGTAAAAGATAAACCCATAGAGATTAAAGAATTTATTGCTGATAAAGCAAAGTAAATATTAAAAAAGACCGCATGAGCGGTCTTTTTTTAATTTAGCTTAACGATGTTTCGGTGGCATTGGCGGTAATTTATGCTGCGAAACAGGTTTGTGTTGATTGCCTTTAAAAGCTACTGCCTTATGATTTTGTTTGGCAAATTTTGCATGAGCTTGTTGATGCTCTTTTTTCACCATTTGCGGCCCAGCAGGTTTGTGATGTGTTGCTTTAGGCGGTACAGGTTTTTTATCGAAGTGTGCAGCAGGTAGCGGATTTTTATGATCGAATGCAGGCGCTGCCATTGCAGACATTGTCGCAGTTGTTGCAATCAGACCAATCATTAATGAAGACATCAATTTTTTCATGGTTACGCTCTCTATGAATCAATGAAGTCATCATAGGGGGAGGCTATGCAGAAGATATGAAGTTGTATGAGATACAAATGTAAAGCTAAAATTATGGAGTTAAATTTACTTTAAGTATTTAATATTTATTAAATAAAATTATGTTTTAGCGATAAGGTGTTCTATTTTTGTTGAAAAATACAACAATATTTCTCCATATAAAGTTCATCTTTATACATTGTTATTACCTCATGAAGAAATTAAGAATACTACTCGTAATTCCTATAGATCAAAATTAAAAGAGAAGACAAAAAAGACCGCCGAAGCGGTCTTTTTATAGAGTCATTTAACTCGGTTTAAAGCTTAGTAGTCAAAGCTAAAGTGTTCAGGAGCCAAAGAAGTCATGGTCTTCGATGGGTTAACCATTGCTTCAGCGTGACCTTGTGAGCGTGGTAATAGACGTTCAAAGTAGAAGTCAGCCACTTTGATTTTTGCTTTATAGAACTCAGGAACTTCTGCACCATTGCCTTCTGCTAATTTTTCAGAAGCTACGGCAGCTTGTTGTGCCCAGAAATAAGCCATCATCACGTAGCCAGAGAACATTAAGAAATCGACAGAAGCAGAAGATACGATGTCACGGTCTTTACGTGCTGCAAGCATGATACGAACCGTTAATGCATTCCACTGTGCGCAAAGCTTCGTTAAGTCCCACGCAAAACGACGCATGTATTTGTTACGTGCATGTTGACCACAGAACTTCAAGATTTCAGCTGTGTAGTCACGAATCACTTTACCTTTAGAGGTCAACAGAACTTTACGACCAATCAAGTCTAGTGCTTGAACGCCTGTTGTGCCTTCGTAGAGAGTAGAGATACGTGAGTCACGAACGATTTGTTCCATGCCCCATTCTTTAATATAACCATGACCGCCGTATACTTGCATACCATGGTTTGCAGCTTCATAACCCATTTCGGTTAGGAAACCTTTGAGAATCGGTGTGTAGAAGCCTAAGTGGTCATCATGTGCTTCAAACGCTGCTGTATCACCGCGGGTTAAAGCATCAGTCATTTTGTCCGCAATTTGAGCTGCATAGTAAATCATTGAACGGCCGCCTTCAGCGATCGCTTTTTGAGTTAAAAGCATACGACGTACGTCTGCATGGTGAATAATCGCATCGGCTACCTTTTCAGGATCTTTTTTACCTGAAAGTGCGCGCATAGACATACGTTCTTTGGCATATGGAAGAGCGCCTTGGAATGCCAATTCAGCATGTGCAATACCTTGAATTGCTGTACCAATACGTGCAGTGTTCATGAAGGTGAACATTGCATGTAGGCCTTTGTGTTTTTCACCGATCAAGTAACCAATGGCATTGTCAAAGTTCAGCACAGCTGTTGCCGAAGCACGAATCCCCATTTTGTGTTCAATCGAACCACAAGTCACTGGGTTGCGTTCGCCCACTGAACCGTCTGCTTTCACAAGGAATTTTGGAACGATGAACAATGAAATCCCTTTAGTACCTGCAGGAGCATCTGGAAGACGAGCAAGTACGATATGCACGATGTTATCTGTTAAATCATGCTCACCCGCAGAGATGAAGATTTTTGTACCAGAAATTGCATAGCTACCATCAGCTTGAGGTTCCGCTTTGGTTTTTACCTGACCTAAGTCGGTACCGCATTGAGGTTCAGTTAAGCACATGGTGCCTGACCAAGTTCCAGCAACAAGGTTCGGTAAATATTGGTTTTTCTGTTCTTCTGAACCAAATTGTAGAATGGTGTTGATACAACCTACGCTGAGACCCGGATACATTTGGAATGACCAGTTTGCTGTACCCATCATTTCAGATTTGATGAGATTCAACGACTGTGGCAAGTTTTGACCGCCAAATTCTTCAGGGAAAGACAGACCTTGCCAGCCACCCTGTACAAATTGGTCATAGGCTTCTTTAAACCCTTTTGGTGTTTTCACATCACCATTTTCAAAATGACAGCCTTCTTCATCACCCGTTTGGTTCAAAGGCGAAAGGATATTTTCACAAAAATCCGCTGCACCTTCTAAAATCATGTCGACAGTGTCTGCATCAGCAGCTTCACCATTAGACAAAGTTTTGTAATGTGCTGGGTAATCGAGTACTTCATTCATTAAGAAACGAATATCGTGTAAAGGCGCTTTATATGCAGGCATAGTCTTAATCCTAATATCTAAATTTTTTTGGATTATCTGTATTGATGATTTGATTATTCATAATTTTATCCAAAAAACATTGATGAATACGCCCTTAAAAAATGTCAGAAAGGCGAATTGTAATATTTAACCAACATGTGAAAAATAAACTTCTGATAGACTTGATGTTGATCTTTTGATCATTTTTTTCTTTTAATAAATCATAAAGAACTTAGGTCTTTCGTACAATTATGCGATTAAAATATATAACACTTTGTTTACTGGGTTTGAGTATTACTGGGTGTGCTCAACATGTCATAAAAACCAATTCAACGGATCAGTCTCTCGGGCAACAAGCCACTCAAGGCTTAAACGCAATGTTTGAAAATGCCAGTTATGACATGAAAGGGCAATTTTCAATTCAGACAGATCTTCAGTTCGATGAAAAAAAGCCTGAAACCAAGTCAAAACCTGCAACTAGCACACAGCCAGAGCTGGATCCTAAACTTAAAAAACAACTGGATCAGTTGATTAAAACCCAAAATATTCCGTTTAGCCAAAAAGAAAAGAAACAGCTCTATCAAGCCATTGCCAATGAATCGATCCCACCATCAGCGCGCTATAGCGATGAAGAGGATGGCGTTTCTCCGCAATCTAAAATTGCTCAATCACTGCTGAATGTGTTGAATGATTTACAGTTTAGCTATAGCGGTTCAGTACATTTTAGAGAAAAACTTGCTGCCTTAACCTTGCAATTGAGTTATCAAAAACCGACCTTGCAGGTGAATGCACAGTTGCCGATGATCATTGATTTTAATCAACATAAATTTTATACCAACTACTTTGCGTTCATGCCGTTTATGGTGAATCGCGAAAGCCAAAGCAGCTTGGCTTATGTGGATTTTTCAAAACATAAAGAGACGATTGCTCAGTACGATTTGAAAAAATTTGCTGACTATTTAAAACAGATGAATGCTTTGCCCTATGTCTTGGCAGAGCCGAATCAAGTGCAAAATATTGCTTTAACACGTGATGAAAAAAATGCAGGGCTGACTAAAAAAATCCGCTATGTGGGTGATCTCGATGCGCTTTACACCCAGCTTGAACTTTTTGATTTTGTGAACGCCAACTATTACACCACGCAAATCAAAGGTCAGCGCAATAGTGACGCTGAGCAAGATGAATCTGTGGACGCTGCTGTGCATCACAGTGCTTCCGAAGAGGCGATGGCTGCGGCTGAAGCGGCGGGAGGGACTGCAGTAGCGGCAGCAGCTGAGGATGAAGACTATGATGCGGCTTATGCATCTGTTGAACGTGTGAATGAGCTGCTCAATGCGAAAATGCATGGCCTGATGTATCACCAACACGAAACTGAAGAAGAACAAACGTCTTCTGCAGCTGAATCTGCTGAATACGCGATCGATACTGCAAGTGCATATGCGGAGGCGACCGCGGCTGATGACGAAGAAACCTATAGTTCGGATACTGAAGTAACCGAAGCTTATGCGGTTTCCGAAGAAGATGATGAAACAGCGAATTTATCTGAAGAAGTCTGTCAGGCCTTGATGAACACCAAACAGGTGCCGATTGGTAAAGTCACACTGTGTCAGGATTATCAAGATGTTCGGGTGATACCGCTGCAAGAAGATTCTGTACCATCGGCTTCTGCTGCGGACGCATCCAATACAGATTCAGAGATTTCGGATGCTGTTGAGCAGTTAAAGCCGGTATTCCAGCAATATCAAAGTGAACAACTTGTCGATGTAAAACAATTCCAGCAATTATGGCAAAAGCATCAAGCTGAAATTGCGAAGGTGCTAAATGTACAGGATAAAGCATCTTCGAATGTGGTGATGGATGTAGGCTTAGATCACAAAGGCCGCGTCCAAGTAATGGACTATCAATTGGCCTTTAATGAGCCACGTTTAGGTCAATTAAAGCTGAAAAGTAGCAACCAAATTTTGAATTATGGCAATGCGACTCCAATTAATCGTCAAGCCATGAAACAGGCAAAATCCATTGAGGAAGTCAGTAAAGATTCACTCTTTGAAAATATGTTGAAAGGCCTGCTTGCGCCAATCACGGGAAATGATCCTCTGCTTGCTGAAGCAGAAACTGCATCGGTCGATGATGTCCGTGCTGCAAATGAAGAAATCGAACTTCCTGAATATCTCAGTACTGTGGCATTGCAAAGTTATAAGCGCCATCAATCTGAAGTGAAAGCCTATCAAGCGGCATTTGTCGTGGCATTTGCTAACTATCGTGCTCAGTATGTGCGTTATTACTCAGCCAATGATTTGAATGAAATTGCGGAAGTCTATGCGTATCGATTTGTTGATGGCTTAAAAGAACCAACAGGCAATGCGCTGAAACGTTTAAATCAATTACGTGATAAGCATGCTTTACATCGCTATCAAGACTTTGATGACTTAGGTTCTTCGGTCAACCATTATGTACAGTCAGGGATTGGTGAGTACAAAGCTCAGGTTGAGTGGAAACAATTGCAAAAAACCTATAAGACTGATCAGGCGATTTTTGCACATTTATATCAACAAAACTTTTTAGCCAGCTATGAACTGGAAGGAACTGAAAAAGCGCATTTGGTGAAAGCATCAAAAATCTATGCGCAAGCCTTTGCTGATGATATCAAAGGAAAATTATCAGAAGCGTCATTGCAAGGCCTAGCAGCAGAACACGAAGAGTTGTTCAGCCAATCGGCTTATTATGAGACCTATAAGGCGATACAAAAACACAAGAACTAAGTTGGATCAAAAAAAGAACCTCAATTGAGGTTCTTTTTTTAGGTGTTTAGACTGCTCAGAAAGTGAATTGAGCAAATCATTTTGAATTATAGAAAGTCTTTTAGATCAGGTTTGACGCCATTCCAAATGGAAAAAGATTCGATTGCTTGACCAACCAACATGCCAAAACCTTCTGAGGTCGGAACATGGCGTGCTTTGGCTTGATCCAAAAATGTCGACGGTTTGCCATAGGCCATTTCATAAGCATGTGTAAATTGTAAAGCTTCAGGCAAAATCAGTGCATCACCCGTTAAACTGGCCGATGTTGCGTTAATCACCAGATCAAATTGACCTGCTAAGTCGGCGAGGGCAATGGCTGCAAGTTCGGCATTGGGGACAGCAGTTTTTAAGTCAGCAACCAATTGTTCAGCACGCGCTAAAGTACGGTTGGCAATCACGATTTTTTTGGCCCCAGCTTGTACCAGTGGGTAAATCACGCCACGTGTCGCACCGCCTGCACCAATGATCAATATATCGCTCTGTTCTAAATTCCAATCTAAGGCACGGATGGCATCAACTAGGCCTTGTCCATCGGTATTATCGCCATGGAGTACGCCATCTTGCATCCAAAGTGTATTGACCGCACCTGCAATTTTGGCACGTTCAGTAAGCACGGTACATTGTGCATAGGCTTGTTCTTTAAACGGAACAGTGACATTCATACCGATACCACCTTCGGCAAAGAAGGATTCGACACTGTGCTGAAAACCATCGAGTGGCGCAAGTCGTTTGCTGTACTGAATGTCGAGGCCTGTTTTTTCAGCGAAGGCATGATGAAGTTCAGGTGAGCGTGATTGTTCAATCGGGTTGCCAATCACGGCAAATTGTTTGCTCATTGCACAGCGTCCATGTAGATGTGAAAGAGCAGACAATATACGCCAAAACCGAGGATGGCTAAAGTTCGGGCAGTCTTAAAATCGTGAAATAAAGGCGGAAAATTAAGGATTACAAATATCTAGGACGCTTTGAATCAAGATGCTCGCTGCACTGATGACTAAACCAATCAAGGCAACCACCATGAAGCCAATAGCCAAATTATCATTCAAAGACGTTTCGGAAAAAATATTGGTACTGATGGCGCTAATCAGCACAACAGCAAAGCTCCAAAACACCAATGCAGTAAGACTGACTGCTTTTTTATTGAGTGTTTGATGTGTCATGTGCGTTGTACTCCGTACAAGAAAATTACAGCCATGAGTTTATTGACACATTGTGCAATGACATAGCTTAAAGCTGTTTAAAAGATGTGTCATTGTTGAGCAATCTGATTACAAAGTAAATGCTTAAAAAATTTATTTATGCATCAAGATATTACATACAAATGAATACTCTAATCCTCAGGCAATAAAAAGCCCCTGACGGACAGGGGCAAATACATGTTTATCGGTTTTATTTCAGCGTATTCAGCCAATCTTGCGGTTTTAAATAAAAGTCAGTCAGTCTTTTTTCAGCAGAATGTTCTTCCCATTCAGGACGATACGACCAGCCTGCCAAGGGTGGCATACTCACTAAAATCGACTCAATACGCCCGCCAGTTTGTAAACCAAATAAGGTGCCACGGTCATACACTAGGTTATATTCAACGTAACGACCACGACGGTAAAGTTGGAAGTCTCGTTGTGCTTCGGTATAGGCTTTGTCTTGGTTTCTTTGGAAGATCGGTAAAATTGCCTCTAAATAACCATTACCGACGGCCTGCATATATTTGAAACAGGTTTCAAAGTCCCATTGGTTGAGATCATCAAAGAATAAACCACCCACACCACGTTGTTCATCACGGTGTTTGAGATAGAAATAGTCATCACACCATTTCTTATGTTCATCATAGAGTGTATCACTAAATGGGGCACAAAGATCATGGGCAGTTTGATGCCAAGACAAGACATCTTCATCATTTGGATAAAATGGAGTGAGGTCAAAACCACCGCCAAACCACCAAATCGGATCTTGTCCTTCTTTTTCCGCGACAAATAAACGCACATTGGCATGTGAGGTTGGGACGTTGGGGTTTTTCGGGTGAATTACCAACGACACGCCCATGGCTTGTGCTTTTGCACCTGCAATAGCGGGATGGCGTTCAGTCGCAGAGGCCGGTAATTTTGAAATGTTGATGTGCGAGAACATCACACCACCTTTTTCAATCACCGTCCCATTTTGAAGAACACGTGAGCGACCACCACCACCTTCAGGGCGTTCCCAGTCATCGATCGCAAATTCGGCACTTCCGCCACCAGCACGTTCTTGCTGTTCCAATGCGGCACAAATCCGTGCCTGTAAATCGCGAAGGAATTCATCTACACGTTGAATATCGGCTGAAGTTGGATTCTGCATGGTGACCTTTATTAAAATAATTTAAAGATAAGTGTCATCAAAGCATAAATTACGTGAAAACTTAAGGCATTTTTCCCGATACTCAGCATCGGCTCTTTGCTTTAAATCTAGAAATCTAGTGATTAAACCAAAAGTTCCTGCGTAGTGAGCAGAAGTACTCAGGCCAAAATTGGGGCTATTCCGACAAATTTGCTAGGTTGAATTCACTTCTGAAGCTCAGCACAATAATCATAAGGTAGATTTAAATTGAATCTCATTGATTGAAATGGTGCATCGATGTCTCAGCAGGCGAGTTCTTTAATTCAAAAATATAATGTACCAGGTCCACGCTATACCAGTTATCCAACCGTGCCGTATTGGGAGGAAGCTGAGTTTTCATTGCAACAGTGGACACAGGGCTTGAAGCGTTCATTTGATGAGAGCAATCACCTCGAAGGCATCAGTCTGTACATTCATCTGCCATTTTGTGAAAGCTTATGTACGTTTTGTGGTTGCCATAAAAAAGTTACGAAAAAACATGAGATGGAGCTGCCTTATATTCAGGCGGTGCTGAAAGAATGGGACTTATATTGTCAGCTCTTGGTCGACCGGCCAATAATTAAAGAAATTCATTTGGGCGGGGGAACGCCTACTTTCTTTTCTCCTGAGCATCTCACCCAGTTGATTCAAGGGATTTTAGCGCAGGCAGATATTGCTGATGCACATGAATTTAGTTTTGAAGGGCATCCGAACAATACCACACGTGAGCATTTACAAGCCTTGTACGAAGTTGGGTTTCGACGCGTGAGCTATGGGGTGCAGGATTATAATGAAAAAGTGCAAAAAGCCATCCACCGTATTCAGCCCTTTGCACATGTTGAACAAGTAACACAGTGGGCACGTGATATTGGCTATACCTCTATTTCACATGATTTGGTTTTTGGTCTGCCATTTCAGGATTTAAACGATGTGTTGCATACCATTGAACAGACCACTCGTTTGATGCCAGATCGTCTAGCCTTTTATAGCTATGCACATGTGCCGTGGATTAAGGGCAATGGTCAGCGTGGTTTTAAAGATGCTGATGTCCCGAAAGATGATTTAAAGCGCCAATGCTATGAAGAGGGTAAAAAAAAGTTACTAGCGCATGGCTATCATGAAATTGGGATGGATCATTTTGCATTAACCCAAGATCCGATGTATCAAGCTTTTCAGCAGGGCAGTTTGCACCGTAATTTTATGGGCTATACCGCATCGAAAACCCAAGTAATGATTGGTCTAGGCTTATCTTCGATCAGTGACAGTTGGTATAGCTTTGCGCAAAATGAAAAGAAAATTGAAGACTATTATGCACGTTTAGAAGCGAATGAAATTCCAGTTTATCGGGGGCATGTGCTGACAGATGAAGACTTAATCATCCGTAAACATATTCTTAATTTGATGTGTAGTTTCCAAACTTCTTGGGCAGGTCCAGAAATGCAATTTACTGAGCTTGATGACGTATTAGCGCAATTGGCTGAAATGCAAGAAGATGGCTTGCTCGAGATTTTTGATCAGCACATTCAGGTGCGTGACGCAGGCAAGCCTTTTGTTCGCAATATCTGCATGGCTTTTGATTTACGATTAAAACGTCGTGTTCCTGAAAATCGTATTTTTTCGATGACGATTTGAATTTTCCCTAACCCCTCTTTAATAAAGCATAGGTATCTACACAAATCCCAAGTTTTGGGTTAAATTGAAGAGCATGCTCTTCAATTTAATATCTCCCATCTTGATACACGTCTCGTCAGACGATACAACGCCCTCGTAAAGCTTAATATG